>NZ_JBEZIH010000007.1:0-270716 GCF_040650935.1 Streptomyces sp. NPDC048565 | reverse complement strand
ACGCCCGGTTACATTCCGAACCCGGAAGCTAAGCCTTTCAGCGCCGATGGTACTGCAGGGGGGACCCTGTGGGAGAGTAGGACGCCGCCGAACAATCTTTCAGGACCCCTGGTCCCAGCGTCCATGCTGGGGCCGGGGGTCTTTTTGTTTTCCGAAGCGCGTCGGATGGTCGGCTGCGCGAGAATGTCTGTGGTACCCGATGACAGGAGTCACCCCCATGTCCACCAACTCTTCCGACGACCGTCCGGAGCGCGAGCCGCGTCGCCGGGACGGCGGTGACAGGGGCGGCTTCCGAGGCGGCCGTGATGACCGGTCCGGTGCGCCTCGCCGTGACAGCGACCGCGGGAGCGGTTTCCGCCGTGACGACCGCGACCGTGGCCCCCGTCGGGACGACAACCGCGGTGCCGGCGCCGGTGGTGGTGGCGGGTTCCGTCGTGACGACCGCGACCGTGACCGTGATCGGGCTCCGCGTCGTGAGGACGACCGTGGTGGTTATCGCGGTGGTCAGCGTGATGACCGTGGTGGCCGTCCTGCTGGTGGTCGTCCTGCGGGTGGTGGGTTTGATCGTCGTGATGACCGCTCCCGTGGTCCGCGTCGCGACGATGACCGTTCCGGTGGTGGCTTCCGGCGTGACGACAGCCGCGGTGGCGGTGCCTCCGGCGGTGGCGGCTTCCGCCGTGATGACCGTGACCGTGATCGTGGGCCGCGTCGTGAGGATGACCGGTCGAGTGGTTTCCGTCGTGATGACCGGGCTCCGCGTCGTGAGGACGACCGTGGTGGTTATCGCGGTGGTCAGCGTGATGACCGTGGTGGCCGTCCTGCTGGTGGTGGGTTTGATCGTCGTGATGACCGGCCCCGTGGCCCGCGTCGCGATGACGACCGTTCCGGTGGTGGCTTCCGGCGTGACGACAGCCGCGGTGGCGGTGCCTCCGGCGGTGGCGGCTTCCGCCGTGATGACAGTCGAGGTGGTGGTGGCGGGTTCCGTCGTGACGACCGTGACCGTGATCGGGCTCCGCGTCGTGAGGACGACCGTGGTGGTTATCGCGGTGGTCAGCGTGATGACCGTGGTGGCCGTCCTGCTGGTGGTCGTCCTGCGGGTGGTGGGTTTGATCGTCGTGATGACCGGCCCCGTGGTCCGCGTCGCGATGACGACCGTTCCGGTGGTGGCTTCCGGCGTGACGACAGCCGCGGTGGCGGTGCCTCCGGCGGTGGCGGCTTCCGGCGTGATGACCGTGACCGTGATCGTGGGCCGCGCCGTGAGGATGACCGGTCGAGTGGTTTCCGTCGTGACGACCGGGCTCCGCGTCGTGAGGACGACCGTGGTGGTTATCGCGGTGGTCAGCGTGATGACCGTGGTGGTCGTCCTGCGGGTGGTGGGTTTGATCGTCGTGATGACCGGCCCCGTGGCCCGCGTCGCGATGACGACCGTTCCGGTGGCGGTTTCCGCCGCGAGGACAGCCGCGGTGGCGGTGCCTCCGGCGGCGGCGGCTTCCGCCGTGATGACCGGAGCCGGGACCGCGGCAACGACCGTGGCAACGACCGGGGCGGCGACCGCGGTGGTTATCGGGGCCGCGATGATCGTGGCGGTTACCAGGGGCGCGACGACCGCGACCGTGAGCCCATCAAGCGGCTTCCCATTCCCGACGACGTCACCGGTCAAGAGATCGACAAGGACGTCCGGCAGGAGCTGATGAGCCTGCCGAAGACCCTCGCCGAGGACGTCGCACGGAACCTCGTCATGGTCGCCCGTCTGATCGACGAGGACCCCGAGAAGGCGTACGCGTACTCGCGGATCGCCCTTCGGCTGGCGTCCAGGGTCGCCGCTGTGCGTGAGGCCGCGGGTTTCGCCGCGTACGCCACACAGAAGTACTCGGAGGCGCTCGCGGAGTTCCGTGCGTCGCGCCGTATGACCGGCTCCGTCGAGCTGTGGCCCGTCATGGCCGACTGCGAGCGTGGACTGGGCCGGCCCGAGCGTGCCATGGCCATGGCCGGTGAGCCTGAGGTCCAGAAGCTGGACAAGGCCGGCCAGGTCGAGATGCGTCTGGTCGCTGCGGGTGCCCGCAGGGACATGGGGCAGATCGACGCCGCGATCGTCACGCTGCAGAGCCCCGAACTCGCCTCCAACGCCGTCCACTCGTGGACGCCGCGCCTGCGATACGCCTACGCCGACGCGCTCCTGGAAGCAGGTCGCGAGGGCGAGGCCCGTGAGTGGTTCGCGAAGGCGCTGGAAGCTGACAAGGACGGTGCGACCGACGCGTCGGACCGGCTTGCCGAACTCGAGGGTGTGGAATTCGTCGACGCGCTCGGTGATGACGAGCACGCCGGTGGCGAGAGCCGCTCCATCGACGCCCAGCACACGGACGACGAGGACGACGCCGATGACGAGGACCACGACGGCGACATCGACGGCGACATCGACGCCGATGACGAGGACCACGACGGCGACGACGGGTCCGCGAGGGCCTGAGCATCGCTGATGCGGCACAGCACATAGAAGAGGGCGGCACCCGCAACGGGTGCCGCCCTCTTCTGCGTTCGGAGCTGTCGTTCGGAGCTGTGGGACTACGAGCCCTGGGGGCTCAGTCGATGTCGAGACTGCGCAGGACCAGCCCCGTCGCCGGCTTGGGGCCGAACGAGGTCGACTTGCGGGGCATCGTGACGCCCTGTCTCGCCAGGTCCCGGACCACGTCCTCGCGCACGGGGTGCATCAGTACGGCCGTGGCGTCGTGCCGTTCCGCCTGCTCCACTGCCGCCACCGCGTCGTGGATGTAGGCGATGTGGTCAGGCACGTCCGGGATCCGCCACACCTCGTCGAGGAGCGTGGAGTGCAGCACCGTCGCGTCGAGCGTGCGCCAGGCCGCCGGCCGGTCGGCGCGTACCGTGCGGGCCAGCAGCTGCTCGTCCGGCCGGTCGACCAGGTGGAAACGCCCGTCGCCGGCGAGCAGGAAGGCGTTGCCCTCCGTCGCTGCCGTCGCGAGAGCGTCGAGGGCCTCGTCCAGCGGCCCGTCGACGGGCCGGACACGGAACCGGCCGTCGAGGGCGCGGAGCGCCTGGGCGACCGGAAGGCGGTGCAGCAGCCGGTGGATGGCGCGGACCCGCAGAGGATAGCGGGCGGTGTCGACGAGCAGGACCAGGCCGAAGTCCCAGGGGCCGGGGGCGGACTGCTCCTGCTGGAGCCGCAGATAGGTGGCCCAGCGGTGGTGGCCGTCGGCGATCAGCGCCTGGTGGTGGGAGAGATCGGACTCGATCTCCGCCCGCTCCGCAGGATCGGAGACGGCCCAGAGACGGTGGCTGAAACCGTCCTCGGTCGTCGTGGTGAGGAGCGGAGGGCGTTCCACCATCCGCTCGATGACGGCCGTGGTGCCGCCGGGGCCACCGTCGCCCGCGTAGCTGAGGAGCAGGGGTTCGAGGTGGGCGGCCGCGGTGCGCATCAGGTCGGCCCGGTCCTCCACGACGTCGGCCATGACGTCCTCGTGCGGCAGCACCACGCCCTCCGACGCGGGGGAGAGAGCCAGGGCTCCGATCACACCGCGCTGGAGGAGGTCGTCGGCCCGCTGCTCGTAGACGTAGAGCACGGGGGCCGGGTCCGGGGCGAGCACGCCCTCCGCGAGCCAGCGCGTCAGGGTGTCGGCCGCCTGCCGGTGGCGTGCGGCCGCCGTGCCGGCCTGCGGGAGGATCAGCCGCACGATGTTGTGCGGGTCCGCGGACTCCAGGTGATGCAGACCGTCGGGCCGTACGACGACGTCGTACGGAGGTGAGGTCACCGCCGCCAGACTTCCGACCCGTTCGGGGACGTATCGCAGACCGCGGAAGGGGATCAGCCGCAGTCCCTTGCCGATGGCGCGCCCGGATGTGTTCATTTGTGCATCGTATGCGCGCTCCCACTATGCGAGATGATCGGGGGAGAGGCATGCAAAAGAGGAGCACAGGCATATGAGCCAGCAGTACAGGTCCCGGCCGCTCGGTAGTGACGTCGCGCTGAGCGAGGCGTACGACACGGCCCTGCTCGATCTCGACGGGGTGGTCTACGCGGGCGGGCACGCGATCGTGCACGCCGTCGAGTCTCTGGGCAGCGCACGCGCCGGCGGTATGCACCTGGCGTACGTGACGAACAACGCGCTGCGGACACCGGACGCGGTGGCGGAGCACCTGACGGAGCTCGGTGTGCCGGCCGATCCCGCTGATGTGATCACGTCGGCGCAGGCGGTGGCCCGGCTGATGGCCGATCAGCTGCCGTCCGGTGCCAGGGTACTCGTGGTCGGCGGTGAAGGGCTGCGGGTCGCGCTGCGTGAGCGCGGCCTGGTGCCGGTGGAGTCGGCGGACGACGACCCGGTCGCCGTCGCCCAGGGCTTCGGCGGGCCCGACCTGGCGTGGGGCCGGTTCGCCGAGGCGGCTTACGCGATCTCGCGCGGAGCCGTGTGGTTCGCGTCCAACACGGACCTGACGATCCCGGGCGCCCGGGGTATCGCCCCTGGCAACGGTGCGGCGGTCGAGGTCGTACGGATCGCTACCGGTGCCGAGCCGCAGGTCGCGGGCAAGCCGCTGCCGCCGATGCACCGCGAGACGGTGCTGCGGACCGGGGCGAAGCGGCCGCTCGTCGTCGGGGACCGGCTGGACACGGACATCGAGGGCGCGTGCAACGGGGGTGTGGACTCGCTGCTCGTTCTGACCGGGGTGACCGACGCGGCGCAGCTGATCGCGGCCGAACCCAAGTACCGGCCGACCTATGTGGACCGGGACCTGCGGGGGCTGCTCACCGGCCAGCCCGGGGTGTCGCAGGAGCAGGGCGGCGGATTCCGCTGTGGTGGCTGGACGGCCGTGGTGAGCGGGGACGCACTCGTGCTGGAAGGTGACGGCGACGCGCTCGACGGGCTGCGGGCCCTGTGCGGAGCGGCGTGGACGCAGGCCGGGGAGGGTTCGTGCGGGCTGGACGCGGTGAAGGCCGTGGCCCGGCTCGGGCTGTAGCAGCGACCGCCCTGCCTGTCTGACGGTCCGCTCCACGGAGCGGAGCTGACCGCCAGGCAGGGCGCCGTCCCCGGCACGAAGACCGCACAGGCCAGGTCGGCGTCCCCCGCGCGGCCACCGCGGACGCGGACGGGAAGTAGTGACCAGCACCATGCCGCAAGCCTCAGCAGCACGCACCGCCCGTGCCTTCCTCCCGGAGTGGGAACCGGGCGGGTCCTCTTTGTGGCCGGAAGTGGAGGATAGGCTACCCTAACCCGGTGTTGGTCGACAGCCCTTCTGAAGCGAACGCCGGTCTCGCAGCCGCGCCGGCCGGACCCGCGCGAGCCGGGCGCCACGCGGTGAGAGCCGCAGGACTACTGGCCGCCGTGGGCGTGCTGGTGCTGGTGTGCCTCGCGAGCGTCGCGATCGGCGCCAAGGCGCTGCCCCTCTCCGAGGTGTGGCACGGGCTGTTCCACTACTCGGGCAGCAACGGCGATGTCCTCGTACGGGATGTGCGGGTGCCGCGCACCGTGCTCGGGCTGATCGCCGGGGCCGCCCTCGGGCTGGCCGGTGCGGTGATGCAGGCGCTGACCCGCAACCCGCTGGCCGAGCCCGGTCTGCTGGGTGTCAACGCGGGCGCCTCCGCGGCCGTGGTCTCCGCCATCACCTTTCTCGGCGTCACCTCACTGACCGGTTATGTCTGGTTCGCCTTCGGTGGCGCCGCGGTCGTGTCCGTTGCGGTCTATCTGCTCGGCGGCAGCCGGTCGGCGAACCCCGTACGGCTGGCGCTCGCCGGTACGGCGGTCACCGCGGCGCTGTTCGGCTACGTCAACGCCGTACAGCTCCTTGACTCGGCGGCCCTGGACCGGCTGCGCTTCTGGACCGTGGGATCGCTGGCCTCCGCGAACCCGGAGACCGTCGGTAAGGTGTGGCCGTTCATCGCCGTGGGCGTGCTGCTCGCCCTGCTCATCGCGCGGCCGCTCAACGCGCTGGAGATGGGCGACGACACGGCCAGGGCGCTCGGTGCGCATCTGACCCGTACCCGCGTCCTCGCGATGGTGGCCGTCACCCTGCTCTGCGGTGCGGCGACCGCCGCCTGCGGGCCGATCGTCTTCGTCGGGCTGATGATCCCGCATCTGGTCCGCTCCCTCACCGGCCCGGACCTGCGCTGGATCCTGCCCTACGCGGCCGTCCTCGCGCCCGTGCTGCTGCTCGGCGCCGACGTCGTGGGCAGACTCGTCGCCCGCCCCGCCGAGTTGCAGGTCGGCATCGTCACCGCGCTGCTGGGCGGGCCCGTCTTCATCCATCTCGTACGACGCAAGAGGATGGCCCAGCGTTGAAGGCCGCACAGGACACCACGAAGACGGTCCACGCCGTGCGGACGGCCGGCGGGCTCTCCTTCCGGGTGGACGCACGCGCTTTCGCCGTGATCGTGCTGCTCATCGCGGCCGCGGCCTTCGCCGCCGTGGTGCTGATCGGCAGCGGCGACTACGCCATGTCGCCCCGGCAGGTCGTCACCACGCTGTTCGGCAACGGGACCTTCCAGCAGGAGTTCATCGTCACGGAACTGCGGCTGCCCAGGGTCCTCGTCGGCCTGCTCGTCGGCGCCGCGCTCGGGGTCGGCGGCGCGGTCTTCCAGAGCATCTCGCGCAATCCGCTCGGCAGCCCGGACGTCCTCGGTTTCGGCCAGGGCTCCGCGGTCGGCGCCCTGGTCGTCATCGTGCTCCTGCACGGCGGGCCCACCGAGGTCGCGGCGGGCGCCGTCGGCGGCGGTCTGCTGACCGGCGCCGCTGTCTACCTGCTGGCCTGGAAGCGCGGGGTGCACGGCTACCGGCTCGTCCTCGTCGGCATCGGCGCGGCCGCGATGCTCACCGCCCTGACCCACTATCTGATCACCAAGGCCGACCTGGTCGACGCCACCCGCGCCGTCGTCTGGATGACCGGCTCGCTGGACGGCAGGGACTGGGCCCAGGTCTGGCCGCTGCTCGCGGTCTGCTGCGTCCTGATCCCGCTGGTACTCGGCCATGGCCGGGCGCTGCGCATGATCGAGATGGGCGACGACTCGGCCCACGCCCTGGGCGTACGGGTGGAACGCACCCGGCTCACCCTGCTGAGCTGCGCCGTGCTGCTCGTCGCCGTCGCCACCGCCGCCGCAGGACCCATCGTCTTCGTCTCGCTCAGCGCGCCGCAGGTCGCCCGGCGCCTCACCCGCGCCCCCGGCCCGAACCTGGCAGCGGCGGCCGGCACGGGAGCGGCCCTGCTGCTCGTCGCCGACTGGGCCGCCATGAACGCCTTCGGGGACCGGCAGCTCCCGGTGGGCGTCATCACCGGCGTGCTCGGCGGCTGCTACCTGCTGTGGCTGCTCGTGTCCGAGCGCAGAGCGGGCCGCATATGAAACCGGGCGGCCCACCGCGCCCGAAGCCCGACGGCCCGCCGCACCCGAGGCCCGGTGGCTGCCCACCGCACCTGAGACCCGGCGGACCGGACCACTCGCAGACCATCCCCACAGACTTCGGGAGTACGACCATGCAGCGCCTCACCGCAGATTCGGTGACCCTCGGCTACGACCAGCGGATCATCGCCGAGGACCTCTCGGTCGAGATACCCGACAACTCCTTCACGGTCATCGTCGGCCCCAACGCATGCGGCAAGTCGACCCTGCTTCGGGCCCTCTCCCGGATGCTGAAGCCGGGCGCGGGGGATGTCCTGCTGGACGGGCAGTCCATCCACCGGCTGCCCGCGAAGAAGGTCGCCAGGACGCTGGGCCTGCTGCCGCAGTCCTCCATAGCCCCGGACGGCATCACCGTCGCCGACCTGGTCTCGCGCGGCCGCTACCCCCACCAGGGGCTGCTGCGCCAGTGGTCGCCCGAGGACGAGCGGATCGTGAAGGAGTCGATGGAGTCGACCGGTGTCGGTGAGCTCGCCGACCGTTACGTCGACGAACTGTCCGGCGGTCAGCGCCAGCGCGTCTGGATCGCCATGGCCCTCGCCCAGCAGACTCCACTCCTGCTGCTCGACGAGCCGACGACGTATCTCGACATTCAGCACCAGATCGACGTACTGGACCTCTGCGCCGAACTGCACGAGACACAGGGCCGCACACTCGTCGCCGTGCTGCACGACCTCAATCACGCCGCCCGGTACGCCACCCACCTGATCGCGATGCGTGAGGGCGCGGTCATCGCCGAGGGCGCGCCCGGCGACGTCGTCACCGCGCAGCTCGTGGAGGACGTCTTCGGGATGCGCTGCCAGGTCATCGACGACCCCGAGACGGGAACGCCGCTCGTCGTGCCCGCCGCCCGCAAGAAGCGCATGGCGGCCTCCGCCTGAGTCCGCCGCCCGGCCTCACAGCAGCGACTTGAGCTTCAGCAGATCGCGGAAGCCCGCCTCCAGACGCACCCGGCCCGCACCCCAGGCCTTCGCGAAGTTCAGCTCGCCGCCGACCATGGCCACCAGGTCGTCCCCGGTCATCGCGAGCCGGATCTCGGCCTTCTCACGTGGCGGTCCGTCGTGGGTGTCCAGCACCTGGATCCGGCCGTTCGCCAGCCGTCCGGTGAACGTCACGTCGAGATCCCTGATGTGGCAGCTCAGCGAGCGGTCGAGGTCGGCAGCACCGCGTACGTCGCTGTCGGCGCCCGCCAGGTTGTCGGAAAGTGTGTCGAGTGCACTGCGGCACTCCGCCATGGTCGCCATCGTCACCGACGGTACACCGGCCCTTCGAGGTAGCGTTTCCGCATGAGCGACTGGACGCCGGGGCCTGACACGGAGCAGCACGGACAGGCGACGGAGCGGCACGGAGAGGCGACGGAGCAGGACAAGGAGGCGGACGAAGCGGCCGCAGGATCTCCTGCGCCCTCCTTCGACCCCGCCCCGCCCGCGCCCCTCGGGGTCGGACGCACCCCTACGGGGCACGCGGGGGTCGACGCCCGTCTTGAGCGGCTGGCCGACGCCGACCACCTCGTGGCCGACGGCCACACCGAGGTGTACGAGGATGTACACCGTGGGCTGCGTGACGAACTGACCGCGCTGGACGCACGGCCCGCAGCACCCGCACCCGCGCACGACAACAGGAGCTGAACCGAACGTGGCAGGAGTGGCACGTCGCCGCCTCGACGCCGAGCTGGTACGCCGCAAGCTGGCACGCTCGCGCGAGCACGCGAGCCAGCTGATCGCGGCGGGGCGGGTGACCGTCGGCGGGAACACCGCGACCAAGCCCGCCACCCAGGTCGAGACCAGTGCCGCCGTCGTCGGCGTCAAGGACGACCACGAACCCCCGGAAGTAAAGCGGGGGGGGGCCAAAAAAGGGGGCGCCCGCGCCCCCGACGGGCCCCTGGGTCTGAGGGTCGAGGGACGGCGCGCGCTGGATGCCGGGGCCTCGACCGGTGGCTTCACCGATGTACTGCTGCGGGCCGGCGCAGGCCATGTCGTGGCCGTGGACGTCGGCTACGGGCAGCTCGCCTGGTCCCTGCAGTCCGACGACCGTGTCACCGTCAAGGACCGTACGAACGTACGTGAGTTGACGGTGGAGCAGATCGACGGCGAACCGGTGGACCTGGTGGTGGGAGATCTGTCGTTCATCCCGCTCGGCCTGGTGCTGCCCGCCCTCGCGCGCTGTGCGGGCCCCGACGCCGACCTGGTGCTCATGGTCAAGCCGCAGTTCGAGGTGGGCAAGGAGCGCCTGGGAAGCGGCGGGGTGGTCCGCAGCCCCGAGCTGCGGGCCGAGGCGGTACGGGAAGTGGCGCGCAGGGCCGGTCTGCTCGGCCTCGGTGTGCAGGGGGTCACGGCGAGCCCGCTGCCGGGCCCGTCGGGAAATGTCGAGTATTTTCTGTGGCTGCGGGCCGGCGCACCTGAGCTGGATCCCGCCGATGTCGACCGTGCAGTGGCGGAGGGGCCCCGTTGACGACGCATACGGAACGATCCGGCAACACGGAACCGTCCGACACCACGGAACTGTCCGGCAACACGGAACCGTCCGGGAACGCGGAACGCACCGTCTTCCTCCTGGCGCACACCGGCCGTCCGGCCGCGGTCCGTAGCGCGGAGCTCGTCGTCCAGGGCCTCCTGCGCAACGGCCTCGGTGTCCGGGTGCTGGCCGTGGAGGCCCAGGACCTGCCGCTGCCCGCGTCCGTGGAGACGGTCACGGACGCGACGCCCACCGCCGTGGACGGCTGCGAACTCCTGATCGTGCTCGGCGGCGACGGGACGCTGCTGCGGGGGGCCGAGATCTCCCGCGCCTCCGGGGTGCCGATGCTCGGGGTCAACCTCGGGCGGGTGGGCTTTCTCGCCGAGGCCGAGCGTGACGACCTCGACAAGGTCGTCGACCGGGTCGTCACCCGTGCGTACAAGGTCGAGGAGCGGATGACGCTCGATGTCGTCGTGCACAGCAACGGCGACATCGTGCACACCGACTGGGCGCTCAACGAGGCCGCGGTCCAGAAGGTCTCGCCCGAGCGGATGCTGGAGGTCGTCCTGGAGATCGACGGCCGCCCGGTGACCGGCTTCGGATGCGACGGGATCGTCTGCGCCACCCCGACAGGCTCGACCGCGTACGCCTTCTCGGCGGGCGGCCCCGTCGTCTGGCCTGAGGTCGAGGCGCTGCTCATGGTGCCGATCAGTGCCCACGCGCTGTTCGCGAAGCCGCTGGTGACCTCGCCCGACTCGGTGCTGGCCGTGGAGGTGCAGCCGCACACCCCGCACGGGGTCCTGTGGTGCGACGGGCGCCGCACCGTCGAGCTGCCCGCCGGGGCCAGGGTGGAGGTGCGGCGCGGTGCGGTGCCCGTACGTCTCGCGCGGCTGCACCAGGCGTCGTTCACCGACCGTCTGGTGGCCAAGTTCGCACTGCCCGTACAGGGCTGGCGGGGTGCTCCGCACTGATTTCCCCGGCCCCCGCTCACACCCGCCCGAGTGAATCCGTCACCGGGGCCCGTCGCACACCGGGCTCCGGACCTCGTAAGGTCATGTCCGTGTTGGAGGAGATGCGGATACGGTCGCTCGGAGTCATCGACGACGCGGTGGTGGAGCTGTCACCCGGTTTCACCGCGGTGACGGGTGAGACCGGCGCGGGCAAGACCATGGTCGTCACGAGCCTCGGGCTGCTGCTCGGCGGGCGCGCCGACCCCGCCCTTGTGCGGATCGGGGCCAAGGCCGCGGTCGTCGAGGGCCGGATCACGGTGTCCAGGGGCGACGCGGCGGCGGTACGCGCCGAGGAGGCCGGGGGCGAGATCGAGGACGGTGCGCTGATCGTCAGCCGTACCGTTTCCGCGGAAGGGCGCTCCCGGGCACATCTCGGGGGCAGATCCGTGCCCGTGGGGCTGCTCGCCGAGCTCGCCGACGACCTCGTCGCCGTGCACGGCCAGACCGACCAGCAGGGACTGCTCAAGCCCGCACGGCAGCGCCAGGCCCTCGACCGGTACGCCGGCGGCCGGGTGGAGGGCCCGCACACCAAGTACACGGCGGCCTACCGGCGGCTGCGCGCGGTCGTCACCGAGCTCGACGAGCTGACCACCCGGGCCAGGGAACGCGCCCAGGAGGCGGATCTGCTGCGCTTCGGCCTCGACGAGGTCGCCGCCGTGGAGCCGCTGCCGGGGGAGGACACCGAACTCGCCGCGGAGGCCGAGCGGCTCGGCCACGCAGAGGCGCTGGCCTCCGCCGCGGCCCTCGCCCATGCGGCCCTCGCGGGTGATCCCGAGGACCAGGAGGGCGTGGACGCGACCACGGTGGTCGCCGCCGCCGGACGGTCCCTGGACGCCGTACGGGCGCACGACCCCGCGCTGGCCGCGCTAGCCGACCGGATCGGCGAGATCTCGATCCTGCTGGCCGATGTGGCCGGGGAGCTCGCCGGATACGCCGACCAGCTGGACGCCGACCCGCTGCGGCTCGCCACCGTGGAGGAGCGGCGCGCCGCGCTCACCGCGCTCACCCGTAAGTACGGTGAGGACATCACCTCGGTGCTGGCCTGGGCCGAGGACGGTGCCTCCCGCCTGACCGAACTGGAGGGCGACGACGACCGCATCGGTGAGCTGACGGCCGAGCGTGACGCGCTGCGCGGTGAACTCTCCGTCCTCGGCCAGGAGCTGACCGACGCGCGCACGGAGGCGGCGGCGCGTTTCGCCGGGGCCGTCACCGAGGAGCTGGCGTCGCTCGCGATGCCGCACGCCCGGGTCTCCTTCGCCATCCGGCAGACCGAGGCCCCGGACGAGGAGTCCGGCATCGACATCAACGGCCGGAGCGTGCTCTACGGGCCCTCCGGCGCCGACGAGGTGGAGCTCCTGCTGGCGCCGCACCCCGGCGCGCAGCCCCGGCCGATCGCCAAGGGCGCGTCCGGCGGTGAGCTGTCGCGGGTGATGCTCGCCGTCGAGGTGGTCTTCGCGGGCTCCGACCCCGTGCCGACGTATCTCTTCGACGAGGTCGACGCCGGGGTCGGCGGCAAGGCGGCCGTCGAGGTCGGCCGGCGGCTGGCGAAGCTCGCCAGGTCCGCACAGGTCGTCGTGGTCACCCACCTGCCGCAGGTGGCGGCCTTCGCCGACCGGCAGCTGCTGGTCGAGAAGACCGTGGACGGATCGGTGACCAGGAGCGGTGTCACGGTCCTCGAAGGCGAGGACCGGGTGCGGGAGCTCTCCCGGATGCTCGCCGGGCAGGAGGACTCGGAGACCGCCAGGGCCCATGCCGAAGAGCTGCTGGAGACCGCGCGAGCGGACGGATAGACAGACAGGCAGGTGGACGGACAAGCGGCCCGCAGGCGTCAGCCCGGGCCGCCCACCTCACTCGTACGGGTGGGGTGGGCCGTCCCGCCGCCGACGTGACGACGGGAACAACGTTTCGTCAGTCCCGGAACGCGCGTACGGACTGGCATCCTTGGCGCTGTACTCACCACCGACTCGGGATCCAGGGATCCCCGGGAGCCAATCAACGTGTCACAGCTGCGTACGGTCCAAGTCCTGGGCGGCGGTGCCGGAAGCAGCGCTCATGTCAGCTCGCTCGCCGCAGGTCTTGTCGCCAGGGGCGTACAGGTCACCGTGTGCGCTCCGGCCGGTTCCGGCCGCGCCCACGGCCTTCCCGCGACGGGCGCCCGGTTCGTCGCGGTGCCCCGGCGCAGTGACCCCGCGGCCGTCGCCGCCCTGCGTACCGCCTGTACCGGGGCGGACATCGTCCACGCCCACGGGCTGCACGCCGCCGTACGCGCCGGGATCGCGCTCAGCGGCCGGGGCGTCCCGCTGGTCGTGACCTGGCACACCCGCGCCCATGCCGACGGCGCGAGGGGCCGGCTGCTGCGGCTGCTGGAGCGAAGAGCCGCGAAGGCGGCAGCCGTTGTGCTGGGCACCTCGTGGGAGCTGGTCGACCGGGCCCGCCGCCGGGGCGCGAGGGACGCCAGGCTCGCACCGGCCTCGATCCCCCCGAGCCGCTTCTCCGGCGGCGTCGACGACGGCAAGACCCGCGCCGAACTGGGCGCGGTCGGAAGGCCGTTGCTGGTGTCGGTCGCGCAGCACGGGCACGAGACGCTGCTGGACGCGGCGCACGCGTGGCGTGCGCTGGACCCCGTGCCGCTGCTGGCCGTCGCGGGGGAGGGGCCCCGGGCGGACGCCCTGCGGCGCCGGATCGCGGCGGAGGGGCTGCCCGTGGTCCTCGCCGGCGGCCCCGACGATGTCGGCGAGCTCCTCGTCGCCGCCGACATCGCCGTGCTGTCCGGGCTCGGCGACGGCGGGCCGCTGCTCGCCCAGGAGGCCCTGAGGCTAGGCATCCCGCTGGTCGCCGCCCGCGCCGACGGCCTGCCCGAACTCGTGGGCGATGCGGCCGAGCTGGTGCCGTACGGGGACGCCGAGGCGCTCGCCGGAGCCGTCGCGCGGCTCCTCGACGACCCCGGTCGGCGGGAGCGGCTCGCGGACTCGGGGCGCGCGCAGGCCGCGGGCTGGCCCACCGAGGACGACACGATCGCCCATGTGCTCTCCGTCTACGACGAGTTGGCGCAGCCCCTGACGGCCGCCCGCGGCTGATTCCTCAGCGGATGTGGCGGCGCGCCCGCAGGGCCAGGCTCAGCGCCAGCACCGAGCGCGGGTCGTCCAGATCGGTGCCCAGCAGCTCGCCGATGCGGGCCAGCCGGTTGTAGAGCGTCTGGCGGTTCAGATGCAGCTCCCGCGCGGCCTCCGCCTTGCGGCCCGCATGGGCGAGGTACGCCTCCAGCGTGGGCAGCAGCACGGGACGCGACGTACGGTCGTGCTCGCGCAGCGGCCCGATCGCCCGGTCCACGAACGACTCCAGATCCGGATGGTCCCGCAGCCGCCACAGCAGCAGATCGATGTCCAGGCCGCGCGCGTCGTACCAGGGGCGCTCCCCGAGGCCCTGCGCGGCCGTCGCCGCGTCCGCCGCGTGCCGCAGCCCCGCGCCCGCCGACGCCCAGCCGCCCGCGGCCCCGACCACCACGACGAGCGGGGCACGGTCCCCGGCCCGCTCCAGGCCCGCCCGCGCGGCGCCTGCCCGCAGCGCGACCGCCACCCGGTCCGCGAGCGCCGTGCGCGCCGTCCCAGGGCGCAGTGCCAGCAGCAGCGGGACCCTGCCCTCCACCGGGCGCACCCCCACCAGCACCGGCGCGCCCACCGCCGCGAGCTCCTCGGTCACGGCCCGGGCCAGCAGCGCCCAGCTGCCCGAGGGCGCCGACTCCGGCGCGAGCCGCATCACCACAGGCAGCAGCGGATCCCCGCCCGGCCTGAAGCCCAGGACCCCGGCCTGCGCGGGGGCGTCATCGGGAGCGATCCGGCCCTCGGCGAGATCGGTGAGGAAGTCGCCGCGGCCCCTCGCCGCCACCTCGTCCTCCTGGCGGGCCTGCATCAGCACGACCGCGAGGATGCCCGCCGCCCGCTCGGCCGCCATCCGGTGCACCGTCACCAGCGGGCCCGACACCGCGAGCAGCACCAGCCGGGCCCGTACGGAACCGGCCCCGAGGCCGCCTCCAGGCACCTCCACCAGGACCGCGCCCGCCGGTGGCGCGGCACGGGCCGCACGGCCCCCGCGCAGCCCCTCCCAGACCTGGAGCGGATCGGCGCCCACCTGACCGGCCCCGGCCGCGAACAGCAGCCGGCCGTCCGGGGTCTCGAGGAAGACCGGATTCCCGGCGAAGTCCGCCAGGATCCCCAGGACCTGCGGCACCCCGCCACCGCCCAGCACCGCCTCCGTGCACCGCCGGTGCACTTCCTCCGCCCGCCGGAGCAGGGCGTAGTGGCCGTTGACGATCTCGGTGTGGATCTCCTCGGTCACCGCCACGAACGGCACCTCGCGGTGCAGCTGGACGAGCGGCAGCCCCGCCGTCCGCGCCGCCTCCACGATCGCCGTGGGCAGCCGGCCGAAGCGCGGTCCGAGCTCCACGACCAGGGCGGCGATGCCACGGTCGGCCAGCCTGCGGACGTAGGCGCGCTGGTCCGCGGGCCTGGACCCGAGACCGAGCCCCGTCGTGAGAAGCAGCTCCCCGCCCTTGAGGAGGTCGGGGAGGTTCGGCGCCTCTCCGGCGTGCACCCAGCGCACCGTACGCTCCAGCCGGTCCTCGCAGGTCAGCACCTCCGGGAGCCCGCCGCGCAGCCCCGGCAGCTCCAGGGCCCGCCGCACGGTGATCCCGCCCTCTGTCTCCACCGGCCCCGTACTCCCGTTCGTGCGCGTCGGCGCTCGTGCTCCGGCCCGCGGGCAGTGTAGGTTCCGGCGAGCCGTGTCCTCTGGAGCTGCAGTGACCTGCACTTTTAGGCCGGATTCCGCGGTCGTGTCAGTGACACAGTCCCGCTTTCGTGTCATTTTCCTCAGCGAACGGAAGAGCCAACGGCCGCTCACTGATGGCAACTCTAGTCGGCGGACCTCAGCCCGTGACGCCGCAGCCGCTGGTCATTGACCTGAACCTCTAGATGGGGCCAGGCTGTGGCCAGGCGCGAAAGATCGCCATCCTCCAGCAGGGGCACCGAACCCAGCGACTCGTCCGGCTTGAAATGGGCCGGCGTCCCGGTCGTGCCATCGACCTCGACGGGTTCAAGGTCACTGACGGGAACGCCGTGTTCGTAGCGCTGGGTCCAGGCCCCATTGAGGCGCTCCGCTGATCGACATCCACGCCGTTTGAACAGAGTCCCGATTTCACCCACCTCGCCAGACCGCGCGGGGTTACACCGAGTGACCGGCCTCGAACGTCGAAACGATGCCGCCGACCGCAGATCGGCAGGTCCGATCGGTCCGAGCGTCGGTGCCGTTCCCATTCCCGGCTTCCCGGCGTCGTGCGCGCATAACGCTGGGCTGACCGGCAAAAAGAGACACTCATTCATGCGATCACGAAAACCACGCGCGATCCTCGCTGCCGCGTTCTTTGCGGCGGTGACTGCGGTGGTGCTCACCAGACGTTACCGGCCGGCGCTCAAGACGACGGGGCTTCGCAACCCGGTACCCGGCCGGCGGTTATGGGTGTCGGCAGGCCGGCCGTCACAGCCGCGTCCACCAGCGGACTCCAGTTGACCGCCAACGAGCGTGAACACATCTCGAAGTCCATCGCGGCGGTTACCACCGATTCCGATATCGGTGCTGCGCTCACCGTTCGGCCGTCGGTCGCCGGCGCGACTGAGCCGTCCACCGCGCGCACCAGAGCCTGGTAGAGCAGATGCGGGCCGGCGCCGCTGTAACCCCCCGCCGAACACCGTGCCTGAGCAGAAGCGTCGCCGTTATCATTGACCGGTGACCGGCAACCTTGAGTCGTTCCAGGACGAACTGGCCGCCAGCGGGTTTCCGCCGCTGATCAACAAGCTGGCCGGGGCCGGCTTCCGGGGCGGGATCGCCACCCGTGACCTCGGGCCGCTGCGGCTGGTCTCCCTCGACACGCCCGAGAGCGCCTGCATCGGGCGGGAGCGCGACGCCTCCGACGGCGAGAACCTGGCGGTCAAGGTGATGACCCGGGGCCGGACGCGGATCGAGCAAGGGCGCGGCGACGCCGAACTCGGGCCGACAGACCTGATACTGCTCGATCCCACGCGTACGCTCCGGTTCGAGAGCACTGCCTCGGCGCACGTCACCATCCTGGTTCCGCGCCGGGAGCTTCGGATCCGGCCCGCGCAGATCGACCGGCTCATCGGCGTACGCATCGACGGCAGCCACGGCCCGGGCGCTCTCGTCTCCGTGCTGGCCCGGCAGTCGGCGTGGTCGGCGACCGAGTTCCGCGAGGCGGAGGCGCTGCGGTCGGCGGCGGCCGTCGTCGAGCTGATCGCGGTCGCACTGGAGGCCCGGCTCGGCGACGAACAACCGGCCGCGGACGAGTGGCTGCGGAGCCGGATCGCCGGCTACATCGAGACCCGGCTGGCCGATCCCGATCTGTCCCCGCCTGGCATTGCCGCCACCCACAACATATCCGTACGCCGGCTGCACAAGCTGTTCGAGGACCAGCCGCTCACCGTCGCGGCCCTGATCCGCCGTCGCCGCCTGGAGCGCTGCCGGGCCGAGCTGACCGGAAGCGGACGTACGGTCACCGCCGTGGCCGCCCGGTGGGGATTCTCCGACCCCACCCATTTCAGCAAGCTCTTCAAGGCGACGTACGGCTACAACGCCCGTGCACTGGTAACCAGCAACCGTGCACAGACGACCAAGACGCGCACAGCCGGCCCGGACAAGGATGGTGGTGACCAAGGCAGGCAATAGCAATAGGAGAAGTCGTGGCGAAGGTAAACATCGTCCGCCCCGGTGAGGGCGAGATCCTCGGCAGCGGGGCGCAGCAGATCCGCATCCTGGAGAACGGCGAGCACACCGACCACCGGCTGGGGTTCGCCGAGGTCACCATTCCGCCGGGCACCCCGAGCCCGTTGCAGCATCGCCACGCCCAGCATGACGAGGGCTTCTACGTGCTGGCGGGAACTTTCCGGTTCACCGTCGGCGAGGACCACTACGACGCCGGGCCGGGCACCTGGGTCATCGTGCCGACCGGGGCGCCGCACACGTTCGCCAACGTCGGCGACGAGAACGCGGTCATGCTGAACACCTTCACGCCGGACCTGTATGTGCAGTACTTCCGCGACTTCAAGGCCATGATCGATTCCGGGCAGCCGGTCAACGCCGAGACCATGCAACCGCTCTGGAAGAACTACGCCACCGAGATCTCGAACGAATACGCCTCGTGAAGCGCCTTCAATACGACCGCTACGGCGGCCCGGAGGTGATGCGGCTCGCTGAGTTCGAGCCACCACGCCCGGGTCCGGATGAGGTTCTCGTCCGCGTCCGAGCGGCGGCTTCCAACGCGCTGGACTGGAAGATGCGCAACGGCGAGATGAAGTTGATGACCGGTCGCTCCTTTCCCCGGGCGATGGGGCACGACTTCGCCGGAGTCGTCGAGGCGGTCGGCGCCGGCGTCACCCGCCTGAAGGCCGGCGACGCGGTACTCGGCGGGGCTCGTTTCCGGCAGGCGGGGGCGTTCGCCGAGATGGTGACGGTCCCGGAGAAGGCGGTCGTGCTCAAACCGGTGGACCTTTCGTACGAGCAGGCCGCCGCGCTGCCGACCGTGGGCGTGACCGCCTACCAGGCCACGGCGGAGGTCCGTCCCGGGCAGGCGGTCTTCGTCAACGGGTGCCTGGGCGGGGTGGGCCGGGCCGCCGTCCAGTTCGCCCGGGCGCGGGGAGCCTCGGTCGCCGGCAGTTGCCGCAACCCTGCGGCTGACGAGGCCCACGAGCTCGGCGTCGAGCCGGTCGTGGGTTTCGGCTTCGACCCGGCCGCCCTCGCGGAACGGTTCGATCTCGTCCTCGACACGCCCGGCATGCTTACCTTCGCCGCGGCCCGAACGCTGCTGAAGCCCGGCGGAACCATCGTCGACATCGTCCCAACCCCGGCCAAAATGATCAGAAGCGCACTGCCCGGCCCGTTCCGGGCGATGATGGGCCGACCGGTGACCGCCGACCTGGAGGAGGTGGCCCGGACCCTGCGCCTGCCCATCGCCCGTACGGTCCCGTTGGCCGAGGCGATTCCCGCCCTGACGGAGCTGGAGCGCGAGCAGCGCCCGAAGGGCGGC
This sequence comes from Streptomyces sp. NPDC048565, assembly GCF_040650935.1. Taxonomy (NCBI): domain Bacteria; kingdom Bacillati; phylum Actinomycetota; class Actinomycetes; order Kitasatosporales; family Streptomycetaceae; genus Streptomyces; species Streptomyces sp. NPDC048565. Next base: position 251,770 of record NZ_JBEZIH010000007.1, on the reverse strand, counting down.
AAACTGGTCATCGCCATGGCCGGAAGCTGAGCCGGGCCGAGCTAGGACGTGTCCTGTAGGTCGGCACGCAGCCATCCTTGGTTCCGTGGCCCCGTGGCGTGGATCGCAGCGACTACGGCTTCACCGATCTGGGTCAGTTTCATCGGTGATGCCGTGGTTGTACGAGTGAGAAGTGGGTGTCCGATCTCGCGACGCAGTCTTCCAACTCTCGTGATCAGGGCCGTGCGGGCCGCGAGGTCCTCGTCATCGGCGGCAGACGGGCCTGACCTATCGTGGATCAGCTCAGCGCGATCGCAAGTCAGCAGCTCGCGCAGTGACATCCTGGCCAGCCGGTCGCGCCCGTCCTTGAGGACGACCTCCATGCCCGTGGCCAGGCTGGCGAACTCCACGACCTCGACCGTCTCGCCGTCCAGCCGGAAGTGCGTCCCGACCCCCAGCTTCGTCCCCGCCCCGCTCATGCTGCCCTCCGCAACACGTGGCCTGTGCTCAACGACCGGTCCAGCGCGGTCGTCACATGCCCGGACCACAGCAGGTACAGCACCGCCGACTTCACCAGCGGTCGGGGACACTCCGGCCGCAGCCGGAAGGCGTCGCCCAGCGACATCCCGTCCAGGTCCACCGCCCGCAGCGCGGCCACCAGGTCAGGGTCGAACAGCCAGGCGCGGCGGTAGCCGGCCAGGAACCGGACGTTTTCCAGCACGTGCGGATCCGGCTCGCTCCACACCTCGTACTGCCACCCGCGCGAAGTCACGGCCTCCTGCGTCCAGGCGAAGTCGAAAGCGACTTCCGGCTTCTCAAGTCGGTGCCGCGGTTGACGTCCACGACCACCGGACCGTCATCCGTCAGCAGCAGATAGTCCGGGATGTGCTTGCGGACCTTGCCATCAACGCCGGCCTTGAGCAGGAACGGCTGGGAGACGATTTGCCGCACCTCGGGAGCGAAGCCGGCGAACAACAGCCGCCCCAGCTCCAGCCGCGACTCGTAGATCACATGATCGCCCACGGTCGCCGACCAATACGTGCCCGAATAGTGCTGCTGCCCCTTGAACCAGCGGAACGTCCGCCACGGCCGGGCCTGCCGCAGCAGCCCGAGCGGCACCGATGGCCACTCCAGGTCCTCCACCACGGACTCGTCACCACGCCGGACACTCAGCCGTACCGGCGTGGCCACCGCTGTACCCATCAGACCATCAACCCCGCGCGTTCCGAGGCGGGCCCCACTGGCCGCCGGACGCCGAGGTCCTGCCCCGGCCGCGTACGCAGACGCCGACCGGGGCGGTCCTGTACGCAAAGAGGGGAACTACTCGCTCACGGAGCGTGAATCCCAGCCCCCTGTCCTATTGGCCACGCGGTGGACACCACCGCTGGGACGAGGACACGGGATCTGGGATCCCACAGCAGGTCAGCCGGCGTACGCCCCGCTGGCCGTCAGCCGCAGCGCCGTATCGATCAGCGGCACATGGCTGAACGCCTGCGGGAAGTTGCCCACCTGACGCTGGAGCCCGGAGTCCCACTCCTCGGCCAGCAGGCCCAGGTCGTTGCGCAGGGACAGCAGCTTCTCGAAGAGCCGGCGGGCCTCGTCGACCCGGCCGATCATCGCCAGGTCGTCCGCCAGCCAGAACGAGCAGGCCAGGAACGCGCCCTCGTCACCCTCCAGGCCGTCGACACCCGCGTCGTCGCCCTCGGTGGGATAGCGCAGGACGAAGCCGTCCTCCGTGGACAGCTCCCGCTGGATCGCCTCGATGGTGCCGATGACGCGCTTGTCGTCGGGCGGCAGGAAGCCCATCTGCGGAATCAGCAGCAGAGAAGCGTCCAGCTCCTTCGACCCGTAGGACTGGGTGAAGGTGTTGCGCTCCTTGTCGTAGCCCCGCTCGCAGACATCGCGGTGGATGTCCTCACGCAGCTGGAGCCACCGCTCCAGCGGGCCCTCCACGTCCCCGGACTCGATCAGTTTGATCGTGCGGTCGACGGCGACCCAGGCCATCACCTTGGAGTGCACGAAGTGCCGGCGTGGCCCACGCACCTCCCAGATGCCCTCGTCGGGCTCGTCCCAGTGCTTCTCCAGATAGCTGATCAGCCTGAGCTGGAGGCCCATGGCGTAGTCGTTACGGGTCAGCCCCGTCATGTGCGCCAGGTGCAGCGCCTCGGTGACCTCGCCGTAGACATCGAGCTGGAGCTGGTTCGCCGCGCCGTTGCCGACCCGCACCGGGCCGGAGTTCTCATACCCGGGCAGCCAGTCCAGCTCCGCCTCGCCGAGCTCACGCTCGCCCGCGATGCCGTACATGATCTGCAGGTTCTCCGGGTCGCCGGCGACGGCCCGCAGCAGCCACTCGCGCCAGGCGCGGGCCTCCTCGCGGTAGCCGGTGCGCAGCAGGGAGGAGAGCGTGATCGCCGCGTCCCGCAGCCAGGTGTAGCGGTAGTCCCAGTTCCGCGAACCGCCGATGTCCTCCGGCAGGGAGGTGGTCGGCGCGGCCACGATGCCGCCGGTCGGCGCGTAGGTGAGCGCCTTCAACGTGATCAGCGAACGGACCACCGCCTCCCGGTAGGGACCGTGGTAGGTGCACTGCTCGACCCACTCGCGCCAGAAGCTCTCCGTCGCCTCCAGGGACGACTCGGGCTCCGGCACGGAGGGCGGCTCGTGGTGCGAGGGCTGCCAGCTGATGGTGAACGCGATCCGGTCGCCGGGGGCCACGGTGAAGTCGGAGTACGTCGTCAGATTCCGGCCGTACGTGTCCGCGTCCGTGTCCAGCCACACCGAGTCGGGCCCGGCGACGGCGACCGTACGGCCGTCGACCTTGTGCACCCAGGGGGTGACCCGCCCGTAACTGAAACGCATGCGCAGTCCGGAACGCACCGGCACCCGGCCGCTCACGCCCTCCACGATGCGGATGAGCTGGGGGGCACCGTCACGCGGCGGCATGAAATCGGTCACGCGGACCGTGCCGCGGGGGGTGTCCCACTCGGATTCCAGGATGAGCGAGTCGCCCCGGTAGCGGCGACGGTCCGCCGCCGGGGGCTCGGTCCCCTCGGGATGAGCGGGTCCCAGTCGCCAGAAGCCGTTCTCCTCGGTGCCGAGAAGTCCGGCGAAAATAGCGTGTGAATCGAAGCGGGGGAGACACAGCCAGTCCGCTGTGCCGTCCCGGCAGACCAGGGCAGCGGTCTGCATGTCTCCGATGAGTGCGTAATCCTCGATGCGCCCGGCCACGTGCGTCTCCAGTCGAACGGCCATGTCGCCCCGCAGGGCGCTTACTGCTGGTCAAGGGGTCGTTGTAATAGAACCGACGAGCTCTTGCACGGGTGAGCGGGCTGGGGTGGTGCCGCTGGGCCGCGGCCGACTCGGCAGCGAGTGTCCGAGCAGGATACGACGCACCTGGGGCTTCTGCGCACCGTCCGCCGGTTGTCTGTCGCCCGTCACCCGTTGTCCGTCGCCCGTCACGCGTGAAATGGGTGGGACCTGCGACAAACGTGCTGATCCTGTGCCGACCGGGGAGGGCATGGCCGGAAGCGGCCTCCCTTCGTCGCTGTTACCCTGGTAGCCCGTGGACCGGTGGTCGTCCCGACAGTGGACGAGACCCCCGAACCGCAGCGACGGCACCGCAGGAATTCTCCGTACGGACGCCGGCACGCACCTCACGATCGCGACCACGGGAGCCCCCTTTGGCTATGCAGCCCACATCCACGACGACCAAGCACATCTTCGTCACCGGGGGTGTCGCCTCCTCCCTCGGCAAGGGTCTGACTGCCTCCAGCCTGGGTGCCCTGCTCAAGGCACGTGGCCTTCGGGTCACCATGCAGAAGCTCGACCCCTATCTCAACGTCGACCCCGGCACGATGAATCCCTTCCAGCACGGAGAGGTGTTCGTCACCGACGACGGCGCCGAGACCGACCTGGACATCGGGCACTACGAGCGCTTCCTGGACGTCGAGCTCGACGGTTCGGCCAACGTCACGACCGGCCAGGTCTACAACACCGTCATCGCCAAGGAGCGGCGCGGCGAGTACCTCGGCGACACCGTCCAGGTCATCCCGCACATCACCAACGAGATCAAGCACCGCATCCGCCGTATGGCGACCGACGACGTCGACGTCGTCATCACCGAGGTCGGCGGCACGGTCGGCGACATCGAGTCGCTGCCCTTCCTGGAGACGGTCCGCCAGGTCCGCCACGAGGTCGGCCGCGACAACGTCTTCGTCGTGCACATCTCGCTGCTGCCCTACATCGGCCCGTCCGGCGAGCTGAAGACCAAGCCCACCCAGCACTCGGTGGCCGCTCTGCGCAACATCGGTATCCAGCCGGACGCCATCGTGCTGCGCGCCGACCGTGACGTGCCGATCGCCATCAAGCGCAAGATCTCGCTGATGTGTGACGTCGACGAGGCCGCCGTGGTGGCGTGCAAGGACGCCCGGTCGATCTACGACATCCCCAAGGTGCTGCACACCGAGGGCCTGGACGCCTACGTCGTCCGCAAGCTCGACCTGCCCTTCCGTGACGTCGACTGGACCGTCTGGGACGACCTGCTGGACCGCGTCCACAACCCCGACCACGAGGTCACGGTCGCCCTGGTCGGCAAGTACATCGACCTGCCCGACGCCTATCTCTCGGTCACCGAGGCGATCCGGGCCGGCGGCTTCGCGAACAAGGCCCGTGTCAAGGTCAAGTGGGTCGCGTCCGACGACTGCAAGACCCCCGCAGGCGCGCGGACGCAGCTCGGTGACGTCGACGCCATCTGCATCCCCGGCGGCTTCGGCGAGCGCGGTGTGGTCGGCAAGGTCGGCGCCATCCAGTACGCCCGCGAGAACAAGGTGCCGCTGCTCGGCCTCTGTCTCGGCCTCCAGTGCATCGTGATCGAGGCCGCGCGGAACCTCGCCGGGATCCCCGACGCCAACTCCACCGAGTTCGACGCCGCCACGGGCCACCCGGTCATCTCCACGATGGAGGAGCAGCTCGCGTACGTCGAGGGCGCGGGCGACCTGGGCGGCACCATGCGGCTCGGCCTGTACCCGGCGAAGCTCGCCGAGGGCTCCCTGGTCCGCGAGGCGTACGCCGACGAGCCGTACGTCGAGGAGCGCCACCGCCACCGCTACGAGGTCAACAACAGCTACCGCACGGAGCTGGAGAAGAAGGCCGGCCTGGTCTTCTCCGGCACCTCCCCGGACAACAAGCTCGTCGAGTACGTCGAATACCCGCGCGATGCCCACCCCTACCTGGTCGCCACCCAGGCGCACCCGGAGCTGCGCTCCCGCCCGACCCGCCCCCACCCGCTCTTCGCCGGTCTGGTGAAGGCCGCCGTGGAGCGCAAGGTCGCGGCGCAGGGGACCGGAGCCGACGCGTAGGTACGTCCCGAGGCGATACGGTTGACCGGGGTACGGATCCTTCACGGGATGCGTGCCCCGGTTTCTGTTTTGTTCGTGGGAGGACGTACATGGGTTTCCAGGACACGCCCGAGGAATGGCAGGTCACCGCGACGGTGACCCCCTTCACCGGTAACAAGACCAGCGTCCGTACCGACGACGTCGTGATGCCCGACGGAAGCGTCCACAGCCGTGACTACCAGGTCCACCCCGGTTCGGTGGCCGTGCTCGCGCTCGACGAGGACGGCCGCGTCCTCGTGCTGCGGCAGTACCGTCACCCGGTGCGCCACAAGCTGTGGGAGATCCCCGCGGGGCTGCTCGACATCCCCGGCGAGAACCCGCTGCACGCCGCGCAGCGCGAACTCTACGAGGAGGCGCACGTCAAGGCCGAGGACTGGCGGGTGCTGACCGACGTCTACACCACGCCCGGCGGCTGCGACGAAGCCGTGCGCGTCTTTCTGGCGAGGGACCTCTCGGAGGCCGAGGGCGAGCGCTTCGAGGTCTCCGAGGAGGAGGCCGACATGGAGCAGGCGCGGGTGCCGCTCGAAGAGCTCGTACGGGGTGTGCTCGCCGGCGACCTGCACAACAACTGCCTGGTCGTGGGCGCCTTGGCGCTCACCGCGGTGCTCGCGGGCGACGGTGTGGACTCGCTGCGCCCGGCCGATGCCCCCTGGCCGGCCCGCCCCTTCGAGGCCTGACCGGTCCGGCCCGTCCTCGCCGCGGGGGCGGGCCGATGCCCGGCAGACCATAGGCCGATCGTACGAAACGCTGATCCGATCGGGGGACGTCTCTGCCGCGCTCGACCGTGATCGTCCGCACCACTGAACTACGCTCGAAAGGCCCCGACCGGACTTCCGGCGGGCAACCGCGTGCAGCGAAGTGGAGCGTGGCCCGTGACCGATCAGGCGGTGGACACCAGCGGCCCTGCGCAAGCGGCGGGGACGGCGGGAGCCAAGGAGCCGCCGGACGTGACCACGCATCAGTTCTTCGGCCGCGCACGAGAGTTGAAAGCCCTTCAGGAAGACATCGGGCGAGCGGGCCTCGACACGCTCGCGGGCCGCAAGGCGGCGCGCGCCCGGGTCCTGCTGATCGCGGGACGGCCCGGATCCGGACGCACCGCGCTCGCCTCCGAACTCGCCCGCATCCTCGCGGAACCCGGCGACTATCCCGACGGGGTGTTCCGGGTCTCGCTGACCGAACCCGGCGGCGAGCGCGTCCCCGGTGAACGCACCGCACGCGCGCTCCTGGAGCTGCTCTCCGTCGCCACCCCGCCCGGAGCTGACGAGGACGAGCTCTCCGAGATGGTCCGCGAGGCCTTCGCCGCACGCCGGGCGCTGATCCTCCTGGACGACGCGGTCGACGCCGAGCAGGTCGATCCGCTGCTGCCGGACAACCCCGACTGCCTGGTCGTCGCCACCTCGACCGGCCCGCTCACCGGCATCCCCGGTGTCCGCCCGTGCACCATCGGAGGGCTGGACGCCGGCTCGGCGGTGCAGCTGCTCGCCCGCACCATCGGTCAGGTCCGCATCACCGTCGATCCGCGGACCGCCGAGACGCTCACCCAGGAGTGCGGCGGGCGGCCCGCCGCACTGACCCTGATCGCCGGGTGGCTGGCCGCCCGGCCCGGCGCGTCCGTCGCGGATGTGGCCAAGCAGCTGCGCGACCAGCGGGAGGGGACCGAACAGCCGGGCGTCGACCGCCCGTTGGCCCAGGCCTTCCGGCTGGTCCACGAGTCGCTCCCGCCGGCAGCCGCCCGGATACTGCGGCTGCTCGCGCTCGCCCCCGCCGGGCTGGCCGACGCCCACACCGCCTCCGCGCTGGCCGGGTGTTCCGTGTCGGCCGCCGAGAGCGTCCTGGACGACTTCGTCCGCCGCGGACTGCTCAGGACCAACGGCGCCGATCTGCCGCAGTACGAGATGCCCGGCTGCCTCGCCCCGCTGGCACGCGCCGTGCTGGAGGAGCGGGAGCGGCCCGCCGAGATCCAGCTGGCCAGAGCCAGGATGTTGGAGCGGACCGTGCGCAGGCTCCAGGCCTGCCGCGCGGTGACCGATCCCGAGGGTTCACCGGCCCGCCGCCGGCTCGACGGACTGCCGCGCTCGCTGCGTTTCCCCGGCCCGGAGTCCGCCGCCGAGTGGCTGCGGATCCGGGAACCTTCGCTGCTGGCCTCCGCCCGCGTCGCGGTGCGGGACGGGGACCTGGACACGCTCGCCCGCAGACTGGTGGCCGCGCTCGTCCGCGCGCTCGCCGTGCACCGGGGTACCGAGGCCGCCGCGCCCGTGCTGTACGGGCTGCACGCGCTGGTCCTCGATGTGGCCGAGCGCCGCGACCTGCCTCGCGAGAAGGCCGCTGCCCTGCTCAATCTCGCCGATCTGGACGCCAGGACCGGACGTACGCGGGAGGCGCTGACCCGCTACCGGGCGGCGCTGGACGCCGGACGCGCCGCGAACGACCTCTACGCGACCGGCAGGGCGATGGAATCCGCAGGCGGTGCCTACGCGGAGCTCGGGGACTTCAACCGGGCATCCGACTGGTACGGCCGGGCGCTCGCGCAGCGCCTCACGCAGGGCGAGCGGGCCGACCAGGCGCGGCTGTACGGACGGCTCGGAGCGGTCCACACCTACGCCGGGCGCTATGGCGAGGCGCTGCGCAACTGGCGCGCGGCGGCGGCCGGCCACCGCAGGCTCGGGGACGTACCCGCCCAGGCGCGCGCGCTCAGCGAGGCCGCACGGGTGCAGGAGTACGCGGGCCGGCCGCAGGAGTCGCTGCACACCTGCCGGGAGGCCGTCGACCTGGCGCGGCGGGCGGGTGACGTGCGCCTCCAGGCCGCGCTGGAGCTGAGGCTGGCGGACACCCTGGACCGGCTCGGGGACCCGGCGGCGGCGCGTCTGCACCGGGCGACGGCGGACAGGCTGCTGGGCGAGGAAGGCGCTACCTACGAAATCCGTAGTCCTTCGATCGAAACTTAATGCTTTGTAAGGCTAGACAGTGAGAAGTCCTTCATTAATGATGGCTCTGCCGCGTATCCCTGCGGTGTCTCCCCCTATGCTTGATTCATGCGGGTAACACCCGGCATGTCCGAGCGACACCCCGAGCCAAGGACCGTGATCGACGTGAAGGTCGGCATCCCCCGCGAAGTCAAGAACAACGAGTTCCGGGTGGCGATCACCCCCGCCGGAGTGCATGAGCTCGTCCGTCACGGCCATCAGGTCCTCGTCGAGCAGCACGCCGGTGAGGGTTCCTCCATCCCGGACGAGGAGTACATCGCCGCCGGTGCGCGGATCCTGCCCACGGCCGACGAGGTCTGGGCCGCCGCCGACCTGCTGCTGAAGGTGAAGGAGCCGGTCGCCGACGAGTACCACCGCCTCCGCAAGGGACAGACGCTCTTCACCTACCTCCACCTCGCCGCCTCCCGTGCGTGCACGGACGCCCTGCTCGCGTCCGGCACGACCGCCATCGCGTACGAGACCGTCGAGACCGCGACCCGCGCGCTGCCGCTGCTCGCCCCCATGTCCGAGGTCGCCGGCCGGCTCGCCCCGCAGGTCGGCGCGTACCACCTGATGCGTTCGGTCGGCGGGCGCGGCGTGCTCCCCGGCGGTGTCCCCGGCACGGGATCGGCCAGGGCCGTCGTCATCGGCGGCGGGGTCTCCGGCTGGAACGCCACACAGATCGCGGTCGGGCTCGGCTTCCACGTGACGCTGCTCGACAAGGACATCAACAAGCTGCGCGAGGCCGACAGGATCTTCGGCACGAAGGTGCGGACGGTCATGTCCAACGCCCTCGAGCTCGAGAAGGCCGTCGTCGAGGCCGACCTCGTCGTGGGCGCCGTGCTGATCCCGGGAGCCAAGGCGCCGAAGCTGGTCACCAACGAGCTCGTCGCCAAGATGAAGCCCGGAAGTGTTCTTGTCGACATTGCGATCGACCAGGGAGGCTGCTTCGAGGACTCACATCCGACGACGCACGCCGAGCCGACCTTCACCGTCCACGACTCGGTCTTCTACTGCGTCGCGAACATGCCGGGGGCCGTGCCGAACACCTCCACCTACGCGCTCACGAACGCCACGCTGCCCTACATCCTGGAGCTCGCGAACCGGGGCTGGGCCGAGGCCCTGCGCCGTGACGCCGCACTGGCCAAGGGTCTCAACACCCATGACGGCCAGGTGGTTTACCGCGAGGTCGCCGAGGCGCACGGTCTCGACCACGTCGAGCTGAGCGCGCTTCTGGGCTGAGCGGTCAACCCGTTCCGTCAACCTCATGCGTCCGGCCGGACCTCGCTCGGCGAGGTCCGGCCGGACGCATGACAGGCCCCGGCCCAACTCGCCGGAGACATGGCCCTCTACCCTTTTTGCACCCCCGCGAATGGTGCGCCCCGGGCGCTCCGCGCTCTTGACAGAGGGGTGTTCGATTGCCGACACATCGGGCCGGGTCCGGCGGATTGTGTTGCTGCGAACCGGTGACACGCCATAGAGTCGCCAATCGTCGGCATGGTGCCACGCTGACCTATCGATAAGTTTCCTGGTCACATCCAAGGAGGTAAGACGACTTGTGAATGAGTCGACAATTACTCCCGGGGGTGGTCAACCAGGGATGCCTGCACGGGGTCTGAGCCCGATCGGGCTCGAAGCTGTCGGCTCCGTCGCTGTCCGCACCTTCGCCACCCACCAGCACATGACGACAGCCCCCCAGATGATGGACGGCCTACACGTGAACGCCATGGCCGGCAACGAAAGTGGCCGAGAGACCTCCCACTTCGCCGACTTCGCCGAGGTGCCCGAGGGGCACTTCTACGACCCCGATGCCGAATACGAGCCCGATCCGGAGTACGCGGCCACGCTCGCGCCCGACGCCGCCCGCCAGCGCCGCGAGCGGATCGGCCCGACCGGCCGGCCGCTGCCGTACTTCCCGATCCCCGGCCCCCTGACCGATCACGGCCCCGCGAAGATCATCGCGATGTGCAACCAGAAGGGCGGCGTCGGCAAGACCACGTCGACCATCAACCTGGGTGCCGCACTCGCGGAGTACGGCCGACGCGTCCTGCTCGTCGACTTCGACCCGCAGGGAGCCCTGTCCGTCGGCCTCGGGGTCAACCCGATGGAGCTCGACCTCACCGTCTACAACCTGCTCATGGAGCGGGGCATGGCGGCCGACGAGGTCCTGCTGAAGACCGCGGTGCCCAACATGGACCTGCTCCCCAGCAACATCGACCTCTCCGCCGCAGAGGTGCAGCTGGTCAGCGAGGTCGCCCGGGAGTCGACGCTGCAGCGTGCCCTCAAGCCGCTGATGGCCGACTACGACTACATCGTGATCGACTGTCAGCCCTCGCTCGGCCTGCTCACCGTCAACGCCCTGACGGCGGCTCACAAGGTGATAGTCCCGCTCGAGTGCGAGTTCTTCGCGCTGCGCGGTGTGGCGCTGCTCACCGAGACCATCGAGAAGGTCCAGGAGAGGCTCAACCCCGAGCTCGAACTGGACGGCATCCTGGCCACGATGTACGACTCCCGCACGGTGCACAGCCGTGAGGTGCTCGCGCGCGTGGTCGAGGCCTTCGACGACCACGTGTACCACACCGTCATCGGACGCACGGTGCGCTTCCCGGAGACCACGGTCGCCGGTGAGCCCATCACCACGTACGCGTCGAACTCGGTCGGTGCCGCCGCCTATCGCCAGCTCGCCAGGGAGGTGCTCGCCCGGTGTCACGCCGAGTGAGTCTGCCGGGGGCCGACGAACTGTTCCGTACGACCGGGGGCATGGGCCTTCAGGCCTCGTCCACCGCCGAGAGGCGACGCAGGGCGAACGGCGAGGCGCGGGTCCCCGGACCGGCCGCGGGAAGCGACTCGGCACCCTCGGACACCGGCCAGGGCGGCACCACGGGAAGCACGGGAAGCGGCGGCGCACCGGCCGGGGCGTCCCGGGAGGAGCACTCCGCCGCGGACTCCGACGGAGGTGGCTCACGCAGCCGCGCCGACGGGGAGGAACCCGGCGCGGCCTCACCGCCCCGGGCCCGTACGGCGCCGCCCCAGGAGGGGGCTCCCTCGGTCCAGCCGCAGCGCCAGCGCGGGGGCGGGCGGGGAGCGAACCGCCGGCCCAGCGGGCGGGAGCGCCACGACGAGAAGATCACCGTCTATGTGTCGGCCGAGGAACTGATGGACCTCGAACACGCCCGCCTCGTGCTGCGCGGCGAGCACGGACTGGCCGTCGACCGCGGGCGCATCGTCCGGGAGGCGGTCGCCGTGGTGCTGGCCGACCTGGAGTCGCGCGGCGACGCGAGCATCCTCGTACGGAGGCTGCGGGGCCGCTGACCGGTGCCGCGCCGGTAGCCTGCCGGGAAAGGGCCGCCCGGGCGGCCCCGCCCCGGGGCCCACCGCCCGCCTCCCGTCGCACCCCTGGACCCCAGCACATGCCGACTGCCGACGACACGCCCCGCCCCACCCGCCGTGCCCTCGGCCGTGGGCCCGGCATGCGGCCTGCGGAGGCTCCTGCGGCTCCCGTGGCCCCTGCGGCGTCCCCGGAGGCCCACGAGGCCACGGCGGCGGTCACGACGGCGTATGCGGCCCCGGTGGAGGCGGCCACGCAGGCTCCCACCGCCCTGCTGGACGCCGAGAGGCCCGACGAGGGCCCCCTGGGAACGCCCCCGGAGGCCGGCTCACCCGGCGAGGCGGCCGACGACCGGCGCTTCACGGTGCGGCTGGTCAACTTCGAGGGCCCCTTCGACCTGCTCCTCCAGCTGATCTCCAAGCACAAGCTCGATGTGACCGAGGTCGCCCTGTCGAAGGTCACCGACGAGTTCATGGCCCACATCCGGGCCATGGGTCCTGACTGGGACCTCGACCAGACCACCGAGTTCCTCGTCGTCGCGGCGACCCTGCTCGACCTGAAGGCCGCCAGGCTGCTCCCCACCGCAGTCGTGGAGGACGAGGCCGACCTGGCCCTTCTGGAGGCACGGGACCTGCTCTTCGCACGGCTGCTGCAGTACCGCGCGTACAAGAGGATCGCGGACATCTTCAGCGACCGGCTGGAGTCCGAGTCCCGCCGCTACCCCCGCACCGTGGGGCTCGAACCCCAGCACGCCGAGCTGCTGCCCGAGGTCGTGATCAGCATCGGCCCCGAGGGGTTCGCGCGGCTCGCTGTGAAGGCGATGCAGCCCAGGCCCGAGCCCCAGGTGTACGTCGACCACATCCACGCCCCGCTGGTCAGCGTGCGCGAGCAGGCGGAGATCGTCGTCGCACGGCTGCGCGCGGAGGGCGAGATCAGCTTCCGGACGCTCACCGAGGACGCGGAGGACACCCTCACGGTCGTCGCCCGCTTCCTGGCGCTCCTCGAGCTGTACCGGGAGAAGGCGGTCACCCTCGACCAGGAGGAGGCGCTCGGTGACCTCCTGGTGCGCTGGACCGGCGCCGAGGGGGCCGAGCCCGTGGTCACGGACGAGTTCGACCAAGAGGCGAGCGAGCCACAGGAGGACGTACAGGCATGAGGACAGACGACGAGGGGCGTGACGCCCTGGTGGCCGGACTCGACCTCAAGCCCGCTCTGGAGGCGGTCCTCATGGTCGTCGACGAGCCCGCCACCGAGGAGCACCTCGCCAAGGTTCTCCAGCGGCCCCCCAGGGCCGTCGCCGACGCGCTGCGGGAACTGGCCGACGAGTACACCGTCCAGCGCCGTGGATTCGACCTGAGGCTCGTCGCCGGGGGCTGGCGCTTCTACACCCGCCCCGAGTACGCGGAGGCCGTCGAGGGCTTCGTCCTCGACGGCCAGCACGCCCGGCTCACGCAGGCCGCCCTGGAGACCCTCGCGGTGGTCGCGTACCGTCAGCCGGTCAGCCGGTCGAGGGTCTCGGCGGTGCGCGGAGTGAACTGCGACGGCGTCATGCGGACCCTGCTCCAGAGGGGGCTCGTCGAGGAGGCGGGCGCGGAACCCGAAACAGGTGCGATCCTGTACAGGACGACGAACTACTTTCTGGAGCGCATGGGCCTGCGAGGCCTGGACGAGCTCCCGGAACTCGCACCCTTCCTCCCGGAAGCGGACGCGATCGAGGCTGAGACGCCAGAGGGTGTGCCGTCGTTCGATCCGGACGCACCGGACACCCCGGAAACTCACGCAGACGACAAGACGGATTTTTGATGCGAAGCAGTGGCAGCAACAACGGCAGCGGCAACAGGAGCGGCGGCGGCTCCAGGAGCGGCGGCGGCAGGAGCGGTGCCGGAAGGAACAACAGCGGCAGCGGCAGGAACAGCAACCCGAACCCCCGGGTCTCCGGCTCCGAGCGCGACGACAAGCAGGAGCAGCGCCCCCGCAGGCCCCGCCCCGAGGAGCGCCGCTACGACGTGGGCTCCGACAAGCCGGGCGGCGACGGCGGCCCCCGCAAGGGCCGGGGCACGGCGGCCCGCGGGGGCGCCAAGGGCGGCCCGAAGCCCGCACAGAACGTGAGCAAGGGCGGCAGGCGCCAGGGCGCGCCCGCCCGTCCGCGCGAGCTCGACGCCAAGATCGAGCAGCGCAACCGTGACCGGTACGCGGACAAGCCCGAGATCAGGACCCCCAGGACGAACCCGGGCGCCGAGCAGGAGGGCGAGCGTCTGCAGAAGATCCTCGCCCGCGCCGGCATGGGCTCGCGCCGGGCGTGCGAGGAACTGATCGAGCAGGCCAGGGTCGAGGTCAACGGCGAGATCGTCCTGGAACAGGGCATGCGCGTCGACCCGCAGAAGGACGAGATCAAGGTCGACGGCCTGACGGTCGCCACCCAGTCGTACCTCTTCTTCGCGCTGAACAAGCCGGCCGGTGTCGTCTCCACCATGGGCGACCCCGACGGCCGTCAGAACCTCGGTGACTACGTCACCAACCGTGAGACGCGCCTGTTCCACGTCGGGCGGCTCGACACCGAGACCGAGGGCATCATCCTGCTCACCAACCACGGCGAGCTGGCCCACCGTCTGACGCACCCCAGGTACGGCGTGAAGAAGACCTATCTGGCCGCCATCCAGGGACCGCTCCCGCGCGACCTCGGCAAGCGGCTCAAGGACGGCATCCAGCTGGAGGACGGCTACGCACGCGCCGACCACTTCCGCGTCGTCGAGAACACCGGCAAGAACTACCTGGTCGAGGTCACGCTCCACGAGGGCCGCAAGCACATCGTCCGCCGGATGCTGTCCGAGGCCGGCTTCCCGGTCGAGCGCCTCGTGCGCACGTCCTTCGGGCCGATCCCGCTGGGTGACCAGAAGTCGGGCTGGCTGCGCCGCCTGACCAACACCGAGGTGGGCATGCTGATGCGCGAGGTCGGTCTGTAACACGCCCCCTCCGTCCCGTCCTCCGGGATCCCGTAAGGCCCGCGGCCGGTTCCTCGTTCAGTTTTTCGAACAGGAACCGGCCGCGGGCCTTTTGCGCCCGGCGTTTCTTCTTTATAGTCAGAGTGACTATAAAGAAGGAGGCGGCATGACGACGGGCAACACCCCCGAGGGGTACGACCCCCACGCCTTCTTCCCCTTCGCCGTCACCGTGGACCTCGCCGTCTTCACGGTCCGCGAGGCACGGCTCCATGTGCTGCTCGTGGAGCGCGGCGAGGCGCCCTACCGGGGGCGGTGGGCGCTGCCGGGCGGCTTCGTCCTGCCCCGCGAGTCGGCCGAGGAGGCCGCACGCCGCGAGCTCGCCGAGGAGACCGGCCTCACGAAGAAGTCCGTGTGCGCCTTCCACCTCGAACAGCTGCGCACCTACAGCGATCCGGACCGCGACCCCAGGATGCGGGTCGTCTCCGTCGCGTACGCCGCACTCGTGCCTGACCTCCCCGAGCCCCGGGGCGGCGGGGACGCGGCGCACGCCCAGTGGTGGGACGCGGGCACCACCGGGCCGCTCGCCTTCGACCACGACCGCATCCTGGCCGACGCGCGCGACCGCATCGGCGCCCGGCTCGAATACTCCTGCCTGGCCACCGCGTTCTGCCCCGCCGAGTTCACCCTCGGGGAGCTCCAGAGGGTCTACGAGACCGTCTGGGGCGTCGAGCTCGACCGGCCCAACTTCCGGCGCAAGGTCCTCACCACGCCAGGTTTCGTCCAGGCCGTGGACGGACCACCGCGCCGCACCGGCGGACGGGGGAAACCGGCCGCTCTCTACCGGGCGGGTGCCGCTACCGCCCTGCACCCTCCATTGCTGCGCCCGGAAGGACGCCCGGAAGGACGGACATCATGATCTCGACAAGGATTCTCACCAAACAGGCGGCCACCGGCGCGCTGACCGGTCTTGCGCTCGGTGACGCCCTCGGCTACCCCACGGAGTTCGACAACGTCCCCGCGATCCTCGCGAAGTGCGGGCCCTGGCGCCGGATGCGGCTCCCGGAGCCCGCGCTCGTCAGCGACGACACCCAGATGACGCTCGCCCTGGGCGCCGGCATCCGCACCGCCATGGACCGGGGTCTGCTCACCCCGGAGCGCCTGGCGGAGCCGGTCCGGGAGGAGTTCGTCCGCTGGTACCGCTCCCCGGAGAACAACCGCGCTCCCGGCCGCACCTGCATGACGGCCTGCCGCATGCTCGAGGAGGCGCCGAGGCCCTGGCAGGCCGCCAGCCAGACCGGCTCCAAGGGCTGCGGCGCGAACATGCGGGTCGCACCCGTCGGCCTCGTACCCGGCCTCAGTGAGGAGCAGCGCTCCGGAGCCGCCCAGTTCCAGGCCGCGCTGACCCACGGCCACCCGACCGCGCTCGCCGCGTCCGACCTGATGGCCCGCGCGGTGTTCCTGCTCGCGCAGGGGGCCGAACCGATGGGCCTGATCGGCCAGTTGCGCAGCTACGCCTACGAGAACGGCAGCCGCTACCAGACACGCTGGCTCGGCGACCTCTGGCGGTACGCGGGCGATGCCTCGCCCGAGGCGTACATCCGGCGCGGCTGGGACGAGTGCCTGACCGCGCTCGCCCGGGTCCAGGACGCGCTGCGCACCCCGTCGCCCGAGACCGACCCCTGCGAGGCCACCGGCGACGGCTGGGTCGCCGAGGAGGCGCTCGCCACCGCCCTGCACTGCTTCCTCCTCTTCCCCGCCGAACCGCTCACCGCCCTGCGCCGGGCCGCCTGCACACGGGGCGATTCGGACTCCCTGGGCTGCCTGGCCGGAGCGCTGGCCGGCGCGCACCTGGGGGCGGAAGCCTGGCCCAAGGAGTGGTCGGAGCGCGTCGAGTACCGCAGCGACCTGCTGTCGCTGGCCGCGCTCTGGGACGCCTGACCCGTGCACAGCGGCCGTCCCGGCCGTAGCACCCGGCCTGTTCCTCCTGCGGTCGCCGTCTCACTCGCGTTCGCGCAGATGGGAGCGGCGGCCGTCCCGGTCGAAGATGCCGAGGACCTCCGCCGGGCCGCCGATGGCGCCCAGCGCGTGGGGGAGCATCGTGGTGAACTCCGCCGCCTGCCCCTCCTCCACCCGTAGCCGCCGTTCCCCCAGCAGCAGCAACGCCGTGCCGGACAGCACCGTGAACCACTCCCGGCCGGGGTGCGCCTTGAGCGCGGAGGGGCCGTCGGGCGGCGGCCCTGTCAGCCGCATCCGGGCCACGGTGACGCCGGGCTGGCCGCGCAGCGCCCACTGGGTCAGGCCTCGCGCCAGGTCGTGCGTGGGGTTCGTGACGACATCGTCGGCGGCCGTCTCGACGAGCTGGTCGAGCGAGGTGCCGAGCGCCCGGGCGATCACGGTGAGCTGGTCGAGAGCGATCCTGCGGTGGCCGGTCTCGATCCTGCTGAGGGTGGAGGGGCTCAGGTGGCAGCGGGTGGCCAGCTCGTCGAGCGACCAGCTGTGCGCGGCCCGCAGGGCCCGGATCCGTTTGCGTACGAGGCCGTCCAGATCACTGCCTTCTTGCTTCATGGGCAAGACAGTATGCGCTGAACGCAAATCTTCGTAGGCTCGGCCGTATGACATCTTCCGCCTCCCACGGCCACGGCCACGGCCACACCCACACCCACGACCACGGAGACACCGGCCACGGGGACACCGGCCGGGACGACTCCCTTGCCGAGGTGCTCGATCTCGACGCCGAGATCTTCGCCCCCTACCTCACCTCGGTGACCGGCAGGATCGCCGAGGTCGCCGGGGACGGGGTCAGGCACGTCGTCGACCTCGGATCGGGCACCGGAACCGGCACGTCCGCCCTCCTGGAACGCTTCCCCCACGCCACTGTGACCGCCGTCGACAGCTCGGCCGCGATGCTGGCCAGGCTTGTCGAGGCGGCCCGGGCGAAGGGCCTGGGTGAGCGGGTGCGCACCCTGGAGACGGACGCGGGCACCGGACTCGCCGGCATCACGGACGCCGACCTCGTCTGGGCCTCGGCCTCCCTGCACCACCTGGACGACCCGGCCACCGCCATCGACGGCATCCGTGCCGCGCTGCGCCCCGGCGGGCTGCTGGCGGTCGCCGAGGTGGACGGGATGCCGCACTTCCTCCCGGAGGACGCCGTGGCAGGCCGCCCCGGCCTGGAGACACGCTGCCGCGAGGCGCTGGACGGCCTCCACGCCGAGCAGGTGCCGCACCTGGGCGCCGACTGGGGCGCCCTCCTGACGGCATCCGGCCTCGTCGTCGAGCAGGAGCGCACGGAGCGGCTGGAGCTGCGGGCCCCGCTGCCCGTGGGAGCCGGGCAGTACGCCCACGTCGTGCTCGGCCGCATCCGGGGCGCCGTCGACGGCCTGGTGGACCCCGACGACCTGGCCGCGCTCGACACCCTGCTCGACGGAGGCCCGGCCGACGTGCGCCACCGCGACGACCTCGTCGTCCGCTCGACACGGCAGCTCTGGCTGGCCCGCCGCCCGGCGGCTGCCTCCTAGGGCAATACACCTAGGTGTATTGATCACGAGCGTGGGTCGTGCCCTGAGCGCTGTCCGCCGACGCCCGCCTGGTCCGTACGAGGAAGGCCTCCACGCGTTCCCGGTCGGGCTCCGGCGGCAGCGGGGAGCGGGGGGCCGCCTCGTCGTTCTCCTCCGCGAGGCGCGTCATCCGCCGCTCCACCTCGGCCCACGGGACCTCGCCCCGCTTCACCGCCAGCAGGTCGTCGCGCGCGTCCCCGACCTCGATCCGCAGCTCGCCCGTCCGCAGCAGGTCACGGCCGGACGCCAGCAGCCGCAGCAGATGCATGGCGTGCTTCCAGCGCGGAGCGCCGTGCGTACGGACATCGGCCTCCAGCTTCCGCCGCTGGCCCAGCGCGTAGCGTACGAACGTCCCGTGCGCCCGCCGGGACAGGAAGGCGTCCCGCAGGCCGATGAGCTCGCGGCCCGTCGCGTCGATCCGCTCCACGAGCGGGGAGTGCAGGCACTCCAGCACATTCGGGTTCGCCCGCAGCGCCAGCTCGCAGAAGCGCTCGAGTTCCCAGGAGAACTGCTCGTCGGCCGGGCCTTCGACATGGGTCGGCGGTTTCGTGAAGCCCCAGAACAGCTGGGTGGGCGCGAGGAAGACCCCGCGCAGGTCCGTGTCGCTGTCGTCGGTGGCAAGACCGAAGGCACGGGAGCCCATCACACAGGAGTAGACGGTGTGCTCCCGCACCAGCCGTGTGCCATCAGGGGTGATCATGCGCGCGAGGCTACGCGCCCCACGGGGGCCGGACACCGCCGCCTCGACGACGCGGTGTCTCACGGACAGAGCACCGTGACGGGGCACGCCGCCACACCTCTAGGGTGAAAGGGCACGCAGCACAAGGCGACGAGGGGTACGACGTGGCGGTACGAGCAGTCCGTGGAGCCGTCCAGCTGGACCGGGACGAGGCCGGTCACATGGGCGAGCGGGTGAGTGAGCTCCTCACCGAGGTCCTGGAACGCAATCAGCTCGTCGCCGACGACCTGATCAGCGTCTGGTTCACCGCCACCCCCGACCTGCACAGCGACTTCCCGGCCGCTGCGGCCAGAGGCCTCGGTATCGTCGACGTACCGCTGATCTGCGCCCAGGAGCTCGACATCACCGGGGCCATGCCCCGGGTGGTCCGCATCCTGGCCCATGTGGAGACGTACCTCTCCAAGTCCGAGATCAGCCACGTCTACCTCGGCGCCACCGGCGCCCTCCGCAAGGACATCGCCCAGTGAGAACCGCCCTGGTCATCGGAACCGGCCTGGTCGGCACCTCCGCCGCCCTCGCCCTCGCGGGGCGCGGTGTCCGGGTGCACCTCGCCGACAGCGACGCGTCATCGGCGCAGACCGCCGCAGCGCTCGGCGCCGGCACGGACGAGGCGCCCGACGGCCCCGTCGACCTGGCGGTCGTCGCCGTACCGCCCGCCCACACCGCGTCGGTGCTGGCCACCGCCATGCGGGACGGGATCGCCCGCGCCTACCTCGACGTCGCCAGCGTCAAGGGCGGGCCGCGCCGCGACCTGGAGGCGCTGGGCGTCGACCTCGCGCCCTACATCGGCACCCATCCCATGGCGGGCAAGGAGCGCTCAGGGCCGCTGGCGGCCACCGCCGACCTCTTCGAGGGCCGCCCCTGGGTCCTCACCCCGACCAGGGACACCGACACCGAGGTCCTCAACCTCGCCCTGGAGCTGGTCGCGCTCTGCCGTGCCGTCCCCGTCGTCATGGACGCCGACGCCCACGACCGCGCCGTCGCCCTGGTCTCCCACACCCCGCAGCTGATCTCCTCGATGGTCGCCGCCCGTCTCGAGGAGGCCGACGAGACCGCCGTACGCCTGTGCGGCCAGGGGATCAGGGACGTCACCCGTATCGCGGCCTCCGACCCCCGGATGTGGGTGGAGATCCTCTCCGCCAACCCCGGCCCCGTCGCCGATGTGCTGACGGGCGTCGCCGCCGACCTGGAGGAGACGGTCCGGGCGCTGCGTGGTCTGCAGTCCGCGGACGAGGACAAGCGCCGCACGGGCACCGAAGGCATCGAGGACGTCCTGCGCCGCGGCAACGCGGGCCGCGTCAGGGTCCCAGGCAAGCACGGGGCAGCCCCGGCGTCGTACGAGATCGTCGCCGTGCTCATCACCGACCGGCCGGGCGAGCTGGCCGCGATCTTCGCCGACGCGGGGAGGGCCGGGGTCAACATCGAGGACGTCCGTATCGAGCACGCCACCGGCCAGCAGGCCGGACTGGTCCAGCTGATGGTCGAGCCGAGCGCGGCGGCCGGGCTGAGCGCCGCCCTCGGCGAACGCGGCTGGTCGATCCGACCATAGGGGGCTTGTTCCGCCCTGGGACGGCCCGGCGGGCCGGGGGAGCGGGCCCGGAGACAGGGGTGCAAAGGCGCTTCCCGCACTCGGTAACCTTGGGGGAGGCCGTCCCATGGCCCGCTCCGCCCGCCCCCGTGTACCAGGAAGGTGTCCACCACCGTGGAAACCGTAAGCGCCGCCGCCCGGACCGCCCCGGCCGCAGTGATCGTCGCCATCGACGGGCCCTCCGGCACAGGCAAGTCGAGCACCTCCAAGGCCGTCGCCGCCCAGCTCGGCCTGAGCTACCTGGACACTGGCGCCCAGTACCGGGCGATCACCTGGTGGATGCTGAACAACGGCATCGACGTGACGAACCCGGCCGAGATCGCCATGGCCGCCGCCAAGCCGGTCATCGTCTCCGGCACCGACCCGTCCGCCCCGACGATCACCGTCGACGGCGAGGACGCCTCGGGCCCCATCCGCACCCAGGAGGTCACCTCCGAGGTCAGTGCGGTCAGCGCGGTGCCCGAGGTGCGCGCCCTGATCACCGAGCTGCAGCGTTCGATCGCCAGGGAGGCCGAGCGCGGCATCGTCGTCGAGGGCCGTGACATCGGCACGACCGTGCTGCCCGACGCCGACATCAAGATCTTCCTGACCGCCTCCCCCGAGGCGCGCGCCGCCCGCCGCAGCGGTGAGGTCAAGGGATCCGACCTGGCCGCCACCCAGGAGGCGCTGATCAAGCGGGACGCCGCCGACTCCGGCCGCAAGACCTCTCCGCTGGCCAAGGCCGGGGACGCCGTCGAGGTGGACACCACCGACCTGACCCTCACGCAGGTCATCGAGTGCGTCGTCACCCTCGTCGGGGAGAAGCAGGCCGCGAAGTGACCCGACCCACCGCCGCTCCCACGCTGCGCGGAGCGGCCGTCGGACGCGGGATAGGCATCGGGCTCATGTACGGGCTGTTCAGGCCCCGTGTGCTCGGCGCGTGGCG
This sequence comes from Streptomyces sp. NPDC048565, assembly GCF_040650935.1. NCBI lineage: Bacteria > Bacillati > Actinomycetota > Actinomycetes > Kitasatosporales > Streptomycetaceae > Streptomyces > Streptomyces sp. NPDC048565. The sequence continues at coordinate 230,356 of NZ_JBEZIH010000007.1, read as the reverse complement.
CGTGCCCGCCTCGGGACCCGTCATACTCGCGGTGAACCACGCGCACAATCTCGACGGACCGATGCTGATGGGCACCGCGCCCCGGCCCGTCCACTTCCTGATCAAGAAGGAGGCGTTCGTCGGCCCCCTCGACCCGTTCCTGCGCGGAATCGGGCAGCTGAAGGTGGACCGTACGACCGTCGACCGCAACGCCATCACGCAGGCACTCGGCGTGCTGGACGACGGCGGGGCGCTCGGGATCTTCCCCGAGGGCACCAGGGGCGAGGGCGACTTCGCCTCCCTGCGCGCGGGGCTCGCGTACTTCGCGGTGCGTGGCGGGGCGCCGATCGTCCCCGTCGCCGTCCTGGGAAGCACGGAGCGCCGAGGACGGTTGATATCGGCACTGCCTCCGCTGCGCAGCCGCGTCGACGTCGTCTTCGGTGACGCCTTCGAGGCCGGCGACGGCAGCGGGAGGCGGACCAGGAAGGCGTTGGACGAGGCGACGCTGCGGATCCAGGGGGAGCTGACCGCTCACCTGGAGCACGCCAGGCGTCTCACCGGACGCCTGTGACACTTGAGTAGTGGGCCGCGCGATCGTGGCCCATCGATGATGATGCAAAGAGGAACGGACTTCATGAACGACCAGATTCACTCCGGCGGCTCGGACCACGAGCACGGAGCACTTGGCGATGCCGAGTACGCGGAGTTCATGGAGCTCGCCGCGCAGGAGGGATTCGACCCCGAGGAGGTCGAGGGCGCGATCGGTGCGGCCGGTCACGGACCGCTTCCGGTGCTCGCCGTCGTCGGCCGCCCGAATGTCGGCAAGTCGACCCTGGTGAACCGGATCATCGGCCGCCGTGAGGCCGTCGTCCAGGACAAGCCCGGCGTCACCCGTGACCGCGTCAGCTACGAGGCCGAGTGGGCAGGGCGCCGCTTCAAGGTCGTCGACACCGGCGGCTGGGAGCAGGACGTGCTGGGCCTCGACGCCTCCGTCGCCGCCCAGGCCGAGTACGCGATCTCGACGGCCGACGCGGTCGTCTTCGTCGTCGACGCGACGGTCGGCGCGACCGACACCGACGAGGCCGTCGTCAGGCTGCTGCGCAAGGCCAAGAAGCCCGTCGTCCTCTGCGCCAACAAGGTCGACGGACAGAGCGGTGAAGCCGACGCCACCGCCCTCTGGTCGCTCGGCCTCGGTGAGCCGCACCCCGTCTCCTCCCTGCACGGCCGTGGCACGGGCGACATGCTGGACGCCGTCCTGGAGGCCCTGCCCGAGGCGCCGGCCCAGACCTTCGGCACCGCGCTCGGCGGCCCCCGCCGTATCGCGCTCATCGGCCGCCCGAACGTCGGCAAGTCGTCGCTGCTGAACAAGGTCGCCAACGAGGACCGTGTCGTCGTCAACGAGCTGGCCGGCACCACCCGCGACCCGGTCGACGAGCTGATCGAGCTCGGCGGCGTCACCTGGAAGTTCATCGACACGGCCGGTATCCGCCGCAAGGTCCACCTCCAGGAGGGCGCGGACTACTACGCCTCGCTGCGTACCGCCGCCGCCGTGGAGAAGGCCGAGGTCGCCGTCATCCTGATCGACTCGAGCGAGTCCATCAGCGTCCAGGACCAGCGCATCGTCACCATGGCCGTGGAAGCGGGCCGTGCGATCGTGATCGCCTTCAACAAGTGGGACACCCTCGACGAGGAGCGCCGCTACTACCTGGAGCGCGAGATCGACACGGAGCTCGCGCAGGTGGCCTGGGCCCCGCGCGTCAACGTCTCGGCCGTCACCGGCCGGCACATGGAGAAGCTGGTCCCCGCGATCGAGACGGCGATCGAGGGCTGGGAGACCCGTGTCCCCACCGGCCGGCTCAACGCCTTCCTCGGTGAGATCGTCGCCTCCCACCCGCACCCGGTGCGCGGCGGTAAGCAGCCCCGCATCCTGTTCGGCACCCAGGCGGGCACCAAGCCGCCGCGGTTCGTCCTCTTCTCGTCCGGCTTCCTGGAGCACGGCTACCGCCGCTTCGTCGAACGCCGTCTGCGCGAGGAGTTCGGCTTCGAGGGCACGCCGATCCACATCTCGGTGCGGGTGCGCGAGAAGCGCGGCCGCAAGAAGTGACCTGAGGGCCTACGACGAAGCCCCGGACCCACCGCGCGGAGCGGAGGGCCCGGGGCTTCGCCGTACGTCCTCAGGAGTCCGTGGAGCCGGGCGGCAGCGCCGCGGGGCGGGCACTGCCCGCATGCCGTCCGACGCGCTGCCAGGAACCGGGGTTGCCGCCGCCCGAGCCGTGGCTCCCCTGGGCGTTCGCCGCCGTACGGCCGCTCAGCGGTGCACGGCTGCCGAACATCCCGATACCGAACGCTCTGAAGCCGAGATTCTCCTCACCGGTGCGGTCCCCCGGAAGCGCCCGGAACGACCGCCTGTACTCGGAGTACAGCGCGTCGTAGATCGGGGTGGGGGACTTACCGCCCGAGGGGTCCTGCGACGGGCGCATGGCCGGGATCGGGGTCTGCTGGTGGCGAGGAGGGTCGTATGAGTGCACGTAGGTGCCAACGAACTCGACCCCCGTCGGATGCGGGCCGGGCGGAGAAAACGCTGTTCGGCGGGCAGGGGAGGGCGGCGCGGGCACGGTCAGGTCCCGGCGAGGGGCATCGTCGCGGCGACCAGGAGGCCATTGACCGCTGCCTTGTCCAGCGCGTCACGGAGCAGGTCCTCGCGCGGCTGCTGGCCGATGGAACCGGCCGGTGCGGCGAAGACCAGCACGCTCTGCGCCTTGTTGGCGGCCGTCCGCCAGCCCTCGGTGACCTGGAGCGGCTGATGTGCCTGCCACCAGGCGACCGGGCTGCCGCCGCCTGCGCCCGGCTGGAGCACCGCGTGCAGCTGGCCCATGGCGAGGAGGACCGACCAGCCGGGGAGGACGCCGGGCAGCCGGTTCAGATGGGGCGTGGGCTGGAAGCCCTGCTCCAGCAGGAGCTGGAGGAACTGGTCGCCGCCGGTGCCGTCCGTGCCCGGGCGGGCGATCGGCCCGGTCGGTTCCACGACCAGGGCAGGGCGCAGGTCGTCGTCGATCAGGACGAGACCGCTGGTGATACCGAGGACGGCCTGTTCGGGCATGAGGCCCTCCGGATTCTGTGGCTCGCTGCCGGTGATGGAGCGCACGGCGCCCTGGAGCTGGTCCTCCGCGACCTGGACGACCTGCGAGGGGATGCAGGACGCGTGGGCGAAGGCGAGCACGGCGGTCTCGTCCCCCACGAACAGCACCGTGCTGGTGCGTTCCTGGTCGGAGTCGCCGGGGGTGCGGCACGAGGTGCAGTCGTAACTGCCTGGGGCACTGTCGCCGACGAGCAGCCGGTCGGCTTCGGCATCGCCGATCTCGGCGCGTACGTCCTCGCTGACGTCGAGCATGCGCGGCACGGGTGGCTCCTCGAACTCGGTGCGTGGGCCGGGAGGTTCCCGGCTCATGAAGAGACAACGGAAGACCCGGGGCCGGGGTCACGCGCGAATCGGGAGATTGAGACCGAGGGGTGGATCGCGCAGGCGATCCGGAGTCGAACATTCCGCGTAAGACCTCCGGTATAGGCCTTTTGTTCGAAAAGTCGCCGATGTGTGCGACGCTCCTGTGACTTCCCCGAGTGGCGCCGACCGTGGCGGCCGTGGTGCATGCGCTGCGTTACAAGGCCGATGGGGCGCCCGTGGGGGCGTGACAGGGGTGCGCGGGGGAATGTAAGGCACGCATAAGGGTGGGTGAATTCGAGGTGGCGTGCCGGTATATTCTTCTTTTCCGGACTCCTGGAAAGAAGATCACGCGCAGTAATCACCCTCCTTTTGATTACTTCCTGCGGCCTTCGGAAGTGCTTTCCTTCGGAGCTTCTTAATTCAGGCCCTGTGCCACAGTCCTGTGACACAAGCGTGACAGCAGAGGTACACGGGGATGCATCGGGACCGCATCGGGACCCATGGCCACCAGCGCTTCCGCCGCGGCGGAAGGCGGCCTACGGTGAGGGGTATGGCACCTGTACCGACCCCTCCCGCCCAGCCGGACGACACTCCCGACTCGTACGTCGGCCTCGACGCAGAGACGGCCGAACGGCAGGCCAGAGCGCGTGGCTGGAGCACGGTCCGGGCCCTTCCCCCGGGCACCGTCATCACCATGGAGTTCCGTGGCGGACGCATCAACTTCGAGGTGGAGGCCTCGGCCGTGACCCGCTGCTGGATCGGCTGAACCCCGCGCACGACGAAGGCCCCGGCCCCGGGCCCGGCGAGAGAAGGCCCCGACCGGAGTCGGGGCCTTCGTCGTGCGCGGGAGGCGGGCTCGCGCTCTTCCCTTCGCAGGTCAGGGGGCGACCGGGCCGCCTGCCACCGGGCGGGACGGGCCCGCGCTGCTCCTCGGGGTGCGGTCCGCGTGCGGCGGGCGGCGAGAGACGGCCGGTGCGGGCGGCGTCCGCTCCGGCCGTACGGGGTGCGCCGGGTGTGCCCGGGCCCTGGCAGCCGTCCCCGGATGGCCCCCGGCTCCTGCGGCGCCGGGGGCCGAGCCGCTGCTCGCGGCCTCCTCGGCGGCTCCCTGGGCAACTTCCCGCGCGGCCTCCTGGGCGCCCTGTGCGGTCGCGTCGCCGCCCAGCGCCAGCGCCACCGGCTCGGGTGTCACGGGAGCCTGCCGAACGGGCTTCCGGAGCCTGCGGCGGGTGCGCCACTGCTCGCGCACCGACAGGATCCAGACCTCGGTGCGCGTGATCAGCGGCTCGAACCAGGGCAGGGCGAGCAGGATCAGCAGGCCGGCCGTCCAGCCCAGCAGGACGTCGCTGAGCCAGTGGGTGCCGATGTACACGGTGGTGAGGCCCACGCCGAGCGAGACGAAGGCCGAGGCGGCCGACAGATAGCGCCTGGCCCGCGGCGTGGTGGCCAGGTAGGCGAGGATTCCCCAGGTCACCACGGCATTGGCGGTGTGTCCCGAGGGAAATATATCGCCGCCGGCGAAGAGTTCGGCCGAGCCGATCTGGGTGGCGTAGTGCGGGCCGAGCCGCCCCAGGCCGAGCTTGACCGCGCCCACGGACAGATTGAGCAGCAGCAGTGAGGCGCCCAGGGTGAGCAGCGGGCGCAGCGTGTGCTGGCGCCAGGAGCGCCATCCCAGCCAGGAGGCGACCATCACGGCCGTGGGGCCACGCTGGCCGAGCACGACGTAGTAGTCGAGGAAGGCGTGGAGCTGCGGCCACTGCTGGTAGGGCCGGAACAGCATGACCTTCCAGTCGAGGGTCACCAGCCAGGACGAGACCAGCACGGCAACGACGATGGCGAGATAGAACGCCAAAGTCCCGCCGAAGAGAGCGATGCGGTGACGACTCATCCGCGGGGTCTCTATCTTCGGCGGTTCCGGCTCCCGGTCCAGACGGGCAAAGATGTCGGTACGCACGCAAAGGACGTTACAGCGAGTGAGTGTGCGATCCGGCCGATCCCGCGTCTTTGTGATGACGATGTGATGTGGACTTTGTCTCAGACCGGTATCCATTCCCTGTGCGTCGAGGAATGTTTTCGGCCCACCGCCTATTAGTTCCGGGCGCTATTCGTAGAAATGTTTGAGTGTCGACGAAATGGCGCAGCGTGACCGCGCCGGGCGGACGCGGCGCCATTCGGGGGGCCGCCGGCCGGTGCGCCGAGGCGCCCGGGCCCTACCCGGGCGGGGCTCCGGGCGTCACCACCCGCACGGGGGCCCAGGTGGCGTACGCCACACTCGATGGCCGTGAACGTATGAGGTGCGCCACGTGTGGCCATCGGGGACTCGCGTACGCTGACGGCTCACTCGCCCGTCGATGCCGGGCCCGTGGGGGCGGCCGTGAGCCGGATCCCCTGGCGGTCCGCCGAGCGCGAGGGACTCATTGTGGGAGGTACGTACATGACTGGGACGTCCACGGCCGTGAGCAGGCTGCGCGCGGCAGCCGACGGTGCCAACCGCTGGGCCGTCCTGGTCGTCCTCTGCCTCAGTCTGCTGCTCGTAGCGCTCGACGCGACCGTGCTGCACGTCGCGGTCCCCGCCGTCACCGCTGACCTGCGGCCCACCGCCGTCGGTCTGCTGTGGATCGTGGACGTCTACCCGCTGGTCTGCGCCTCGCTGCTGATCCTCTTCGGCACGCTCGGCGACCGGATCGGCAGACGGCGCGTCCTCCTCTTCGGCTACGCGCTCTTCGGCCTCGCCTCCGCGCTCGCCGCGACGGCCGGTTCGCCCGGTGTGCTGATCGCGGCGCGTGCCCTGCTCGGTGTGGGCGGCGCGATGATCATGCCGGCCACGCTGTCGATCCTGCGCCAGATCTTTCCCGACCGTCGCGAGCGGGCCCTGGCCATCGGCATATGGACCGCGGTCGCCGCGGTCGGAGCCGCGACCGGGCCGGTCATCGGCGGCTTCCTGGTCGAGCACTACTGGTGGGGTTCGGTCTTCCTGATCAACATCCCGCTCATGGTGCTGATCCTGCCCGTGGCGCGCCTGCTGCTGCCCGAGTCCCGCGGTGAGAGCGACGGTCCCTGGGACGTGCTCGGTGCCCTGATGGCGGCCGCCGGTGTGCTCGGGGTCGTCCTCGGGATCAAGCGGATCGGCGGCGGTGAAGGGCTGCTGAACCTCGCCACCCTCCTTCCGCTGCTCGCCGGAGTCGCGCTGGTCGTCCTCTTCGTACGCAGGCAGAAGCGGCGTGCGCACCCGCTGATCGACATCGCGATGTTCTCCCGGCCCGCCTTCACCACGGCGGTCGGCTGCATCGTGCTCGCCATGCTGGCTCTGGTCGGCCTGGAGCTGATCGCCGTCCAGTACCTCCAGCTGGTCCTTGACCTGAGTCCGCTGGAGACCGGACTGCGGCTGCTGCCGCTGACCTTCGCCGCGATGGCGGCCGGCGCCACCGGCTCGTACACCCTGAGCCGCGTCGGGCCCCGCCGGATGGTCGGCTGGGGGTTCGTGCTGACGGCGGCCTCGGTGCTCCTGCTGACCCTGATGGGCCAGCAGGACCGGCCCGCGCTGCTGACCGCCGGCTTCGTGCTGCTGGGCTTCGGCCTGCAGTCCACGCTGTTCGGGGCGTACGAATCGATGCTGAGCGAGGCCCCCGCCGAGCGGGCAGGCGGTGCGGCCGCGATCGGCGAGACCGCGTACCAGCTGGGCGCCGGCATGGGGATCGCCCTGCTCGGCAGTGTCATGAACGCGGCCTACGCGCCCGGATTCGCCCGACTCGACGGGAGCGCGGGCGTGCCCACGGCCGCCGAGTCGGCCGCCTCGCATTCGCTGGGTGAGGCCTACCAGGTGGCCGGCCGGCTGGGCGGTCCCGCGGGTGACCTGCTGCGGAACACGGCCCGGCACGCCTTCGTCGACGGCCTGCACCTCACCCTGCTGGTCAGCGCGGGCCTCCTGCTGCTCGGGGCGCTGGCGGCGCTGCGGCTGCCGCGCGTCATGGACTGTTCCCCGGCGAAGGCGGAGGGTGCCTGCCCGGAGCGGGCGGCCGTGGTCCCGGAGCAGGCGGCCGGCGCCGGGGCTGCCGGGCCGCCGCCGCGCGGTGAGCGCCGTCAGCTCCCGGCGGCGGGCGCCCAGGCGCACCGGGTTCCCCGTCCGGGCCGGCGCGAACCGGCAGAGGCCACCGGCTCTGGACGATCGGCACGCTGAGCCGTAACGTCGGCACGGCGCCGTAACTACCACTGCTAGTTTTAGTACCGTGGCGCGTTCCTCTACCGTGCGAGCCGCCGGAGGCAGCCATGTCCACCACCGAGTCCGCGAAGCCGTCAGGACCCCTGAAGACCCGGCCGTTCGATCCGGGCGACCCCCTCGGCATCGACGACCTCCTCGCCCCCGAGGACCTCGCGATCCGCGACACCGTGCGCGCCTGGGCCGCCGACCGGGTCCTTCCGCACATCTCCGAGTGGTACGAGAACGGCGAGCTCCCCGGTATCCGCGAGCTGGCCCGTGAGCTCGGCTCACTCGGCGCGCTGGGCATGTCCCTGCGGGGCTACGGCTGTGCCGGGGCGAGCGCCGTCCAGTACGGCCTGGCCTGTCTGGAGCTTGAGGCCGCCGACTCCGGCATCCGCTCCCTGGTCTCTGTCCAGGGCTCGCTCGCGATGTACGCCATCCACCGCTTCGGCTCCGAGGAGCAGAAGCAGCGGTGGCTGCCCGCCATGGCGGCCGGCGAGACCATCGGCTGCTTCGGTCTCACCGAACCCGACCACGGCTCGGACCCCGCGGGGATGCGGACCTACGCCGAGCGGGACGGCGAGGACTGGATCCTCACCGGCCGCAAGATGTGGATCACCAACGGTTCGGTCGCGGGAGTCGCCGTCGTCTGGGCGCAGACCGACCAGGCGGGCGACGGCTCCGGGATCCGCGGTTTCGTCGTGCCGACGGACAGCCCCGGCTTCTCCGCGCCCGAGATCAGGCACAAGTGGTCGCTGCGCGCCTCGGTCACCAGCGAGCTGGTCCTGGACGGCGTGCGGCTGCCCGCCGACGCGGTCCTGCCCGGGGCCACCGGGCTGCGCGGCCCGCTGAGCTGTCTCAGCCACGCGCGCTACGGAATCGTCTGGGGTTCCATGGGCGCGGCGCGCGCCAGCTTCGAGGCGGCACTCGACTACGCGAAGTCCCGTGAGCAGTTCGGCCGGCCCATCGCCGGATTCCAGCTCACCCAGGCCAAGCTCGCCGACATGGCCCTTGAGCTCCACAAGGGCATCCTGCTCGCCCACCATCTGGGCCGCCGGATGGACGCCGGCCGGATCCGTCCCGAGCAGATCAGCTTCGGAAAGCTCAACAACGTGCGGGAGGCGATCGAGATCTGCCGTACCTCGCGCACGATTCTCGGGGCCAACGGAATCTCGCTGGAGTACCCCGTGATGCGGCACGCGACGAATCTCGAGTCGGTGCTCACCTACGAGGGCACCGTGGAGATGCACCAGCTGGTGCTGGGCAAGGCGCTCACCGGCCTGGACGCTTTCCGGTAGTCCGGCGAGCGCCTCGCTCAGCTCTGGTTGAAGAAGCCGTCGGCCGGCCGGCCGACGGCTTCGCCGTTGACCACGTGCGTGTGGGCGGGGGACAGCAGGAAGACCCGGGTCGCCACACGGTCGATCGAGCCGTGCAGACCGAAGATCAGTCCCGCGGCGAAGTCGACGACGCGCTTGGCGTCGCCGGGGTCCATCGCCGTGAGGTTGACGATCACCGGCACGCCGTCCCGGAAGAGCTCGCCGATGGCGCGCGCGTCACGGAAGCTGTCCGGGGTGACGGTGGCGATCCGGCGGCCCTTGTCCTCGGCCTTCTCGGAGGCGACCCGCACGCGGGGGTCCGTCACCCATGGCTGATTCGTGCCGGTCTCCGCATCCCCGGAGTACTCGTCGTCGTAGTACCGCTCGTCGTTGTCCTCCACGAGGCCCAGCCAGGCGCTCGCCTTGCGCACCGATCCCATGGACGCCTCCTCTCACCGCGGTTCGTTGGTCTTCCCTATCTCTTTCCTATCCCTATGGTCGTCCATGATGCGGATACAGCGCCAAGGGGATTGGCGTTGCACAGGCGATTCGTGACGTTACTGGTGCAGAACATGTGGCGATTCGTCAGGGTTCGTACCGCATAGGGGGGCTTGCGGAAGGAAAATATGATGCACCCGTCCGTCCGGGTGACATGGAGGGCGTACGGGTGAACGGACCGCTCGATACGATGCGGGCCACGCAGGTGTACGAGCACGGCTCGTCATATGAACGGCTCCCGGGGGATCGTCGTGTTCGGAATCGTGAGGCCATGTACCCATCGGCTGCCCGAGGGGCTCAAGGCGGAGTGGATGGCTCATCTCTGCGGGCTCTGCCTCGCTCTTCGCGCGGACCACGGACAGTTCGCCCGGGTCGTGACGAACTACGACGGCCTGATCATCTCGGTCCTGACGGAGGCTCAGTCGGAGCGCACCGCCGGGCAGCGGCGCACCGCGGGCCCCTGTCCGCTGCGCTCCATGCGGACGGCGCCGGTCGCCCGGGGCGAGGGGGCGAAGCTCGCCGCCGCGGTGTCGCTCGTGCTGGCGTCCGCGAAGGTGCGCGATCATGTGGCCGACCGGGACGGGCTGTTGAAGCGCCGCCCCGTGGCCGCCGCCGCCCGCCGGGTCGCCGCGGGCTGGGACAGGGCCGGGGCGCGCACCGGCGCCGAGCTCGGCTTCGACACGGCGGTGCTGGTCGACGCCGTCGACCGGCAGACCGGAATCGAGTCACTCGCCGGCCCCGGCACCCCGCTGCTGGCCGTCACCGAGCCCACCGAGACGGCGACGGCCGCGGCCTTCGCGCACACCGCCGTACTCGCGGGCACACCGCGGAACGCGGAGCCGCTCGCCGAGGCGGGCCGCCTCTTCGGACGGCTCGCCCATCTGCTGGATGCCGTGGAGGACCGCGAGGCTGACGCCGCGTCGGGTGCCTGGAACCCGCTCACCGCGACCGGTACACCGCTCTCCGAGGCCCGCCGGCTGTGTGACGACGCGCTGCACGGTGTGCGCCTGGCGATGCGGGACGCCGAATTCACCGACAGCACGCTCGCGCATGTGCTCCTGGTGCACGAGCTGCGGCGCTCCGTGGACCGCGTCTTCGGGGCTGCACCGTCCTGCTCGCACCAGCAGGAAGGACAGCCTTCGGGGTCCTTCGGCCCGCCGCCAGGGAATCCGTACGCACCGACGCCCGGCGGTCCGTACGGCCCTCCCGGTCCGCCGCTGCCGCCCGAGCCGCCCCGCAACCGGCGTGGCCTCATCGCGGGCTGTCTCGTCTGGGCCGGACTCGCCTGCACCTGCCAGATGTGCTGTGCCGGCAGCTTCAACGACCCGTGGAGCGGCCAGGAGCGCGAAGGTCTCTGCCACAAGTGCGACGACTGCTGCGACTGCTGTGAAGGATGCGGCGAGGGCTGCGACTGCTGCGGCAACTGCTGCAGCTGCGGTGACGGCTGCGACTGCGGGTGCGACTGCTGACGGGGCGTCAAGCGTCTCCCGGCGGACGGCTCACTTGATCTCGGGCGGCGAGATCTGCGACGTCTCGATCGCCGAACCGGTGGTGCCCCACTTCTTCAGGATGCGGTCGTAGGTTCCGTCGGCCTTGAGGCTGTCGACCGCCGCCTGGAAGGCCGGTGCCAGCGGGGTGCCCTTCTTGAAGACGAAGCCGACATCGAGGCGCTTGTACTCGTTGAGGAAGCGCAGCCCCTTCAGCTGGGCCACGCCGTAGCGCAGTCCGTTGATCGTGTTCATCACGATGTCGCTGCGGCCCTGCTGGAGCGAGATCCAGACGGCGGACGGATCGGCGTACGTCTTGACCTCGTACGGCTTCTTGCCCGCGTCCTCGCACAGCTGCTTGTTCTCGTCCAGGGTCGCCTCGAAGGTCGTCCCCGCGCCGGTGGCGACGGTCAGGCCGCAGAGCTGCGTGAGGTCGGTGACCTTCTTCAGGTCGCTGTCGTCACGGACGGCGAAGCCCTGACCGTCATTGATGTAGGTGACGAAGTCGATGGTCTTCCGGCGCTCGTCCGTCACCCCGAAATTGCCCGTGCCAAGGTCGTACTTGCCGCTGCCGAGGGCGGGAAGGATCGCCTCGAAGGCGGCGACCTCGCGTTTCAGTTTCAGCCCGAGCGCCTTGGCCGCCGCGTCCGCGAAGTCGACGTCGACCCCTGTGAGTGTCTTCCCGTCCTCCAGATAGGCGGCGCCGCTGGGAGGTGAGCCGGCGGCGGCCGCGATCGTCAGGGTGCCGGCGGCGCGCACCTTCTCGGGCAGCAGCTTCGCCGCGTCCTCGTTCTTCTTCACCGACGAGACCACGTCGGTCGTCGGGATCTTCCCCTTCTCCGCGGATCCCGCACCGGCCGCCGAGGTCGCGGGGTCGCCCGACCCGCAGGCGCTGAGCGCGAGGGCGGCCACGGTGATCAGTGCGAAGGCAGCGGTCTGCCTGGTTCGGGGCATGACGGAGTTTCTCCGGATTCGTCGACCCCGCTCCGGGGCCAGGGCAGCACGGAGCGTCGGGGCGGGAGATCAGCTGTTACGAGGGGAGGGCCGAGCGACGTCGCGTACGCGAAGGAACGCAGGGAGATCCGCTCAAGCGCCGGTAAGGGCGCGAGCGGGGAAAAGGGAAACGCAGGGCGTCAGCTCAACAGGAACAGGACCACACGCGACCGAAGTCGATGTGGGAGCGGGTGACCAGCCACAGCTGCGAATACATGGACCAAGTGGAACAGCCATCCGGTGGCACGTCAACCGAACCGAGACGTACGGCTCACACTGTGGACAAGCTTGACAACAGCCCCGTGTGGCGCTTTTCTCGGAGGCGGACCGGCGCTGAGGGGCCCGGTCCACGTCGTGTTTCGCGCTGAAGGCACGCCCCGTGTTCGATCTCTGCATCCACGGAGCCTTCGCATGTCCGCGCAGACCGAAATCCATACCCCGTCACCTTCCGTCCCGCCGGACGAGCATGCCGAGGATGACGCCCCTCGCATCGTCCCCGTACGCCGGACCGGCCAGTGGGCGGCGGCTGTTGTCGTCCTGCTCCTCCTCGCGGGGGCCCTGGTCTCCGTCGTCCGTAACGACGCCTTCCAGTGGGACGTCGTCGGCGCGTACCTCACGACCGACTCCGTGCTGCGCGGTCTCGGCCTCACCCTGTGGCTCACCGGCCTCGTCATGGTGCTCGGCTTCGCGCTCGGCACCCTGCTCGCCGTGTTCCGGCTCTCGAGCAACCGCGTTCTCCAGGCCGTGAGCTGGGGCTACGTCTGGCTGTTCAGGTCGACCCCGATCCTGGTCCAGCTGCTCTTCTGGTTCAACATCGGCGCCCTCTACCCGCAGATCCTCGGCGTCAACACGGTCAACCTCCTCAGCCCGATCGCCGTCGCCGTCATCGGCCTCACGCTCCACGAGGCCGCGTACGCCGCCGAAGTGGTCCGCGGCGGCATCCTGTCCGTCGAGCGCGGACAGCTGGAGGCGGCCCAGTCCCTCGGCCTCGGTCCCTGGCGCCGGCTCCGGCGGATCGTGCTGCCCCAGGCCATGCGTTCCATCGTGCCGCCCGCGGGGAACATGCTGATCGGCACGTTGAAGGGCACCTCGATCGTCAGCATCATTGCCGTGCAGGACCTGCTGTACTCCGCGCAGCTCGTCTACCACCGCACCTACGAGGTCATCCCGCTCCTGCTGGTCGCCACCCTCTGGTACGTCGTGATCACCTCGCTGCTGTCCATCGGCCAGCACTACGTCGAACGCCACTACGCGCGCGGCACGGCAGGTGCCAGATGAGCGACACCCCGACGCTCGTCGTCATAGGCGGCGGACCCCGTGGCACCGGCGTCATCGAACGCATAGCCGTCAACGCCGCCGAGCTGTACGGCGACCGGGCCCTGGACATCCACATCGTCGACCCGTACCCGCCGGGAGGCGGCCGGATCTGGCGGCAGGAGCAGTCCCCGCTGCTCTGGATGAACTCCATGGCCGAGGACGTCACCATGTTCACCGACGACACCGTCCAGCTGGACGGCCCCGTGAACCCCGGCCCCGCCCTGCACACCTGGGCGGCCGACGTCCGCGAGGGGCGGACCACCGTCACCGCCGACTCCGAGGTCCTGGCGGAGATACACGGCCTGACGGGCCAGGGCTTCGCCAGCCGGAGGCTGCAGAGCGCCTATCTGCGCTGGGTCTACGAACAGGCGGTCAAGGCCCTCCCGCCGGGCATCACCGTGCACGAACACACCGGCCACGCCCTGCGCGTATGCGGACCCCGTGGCGGCAGGCAGCACATACACATCCAGGGGCGCGCCGAACCGCTCGCCGCCGACCTCGTCGTCCTCACCGTCGGCCACCTCGACTCCGAACCCGAGCCCGAACAGCAGGAGCTGGCCGCCTTCGCCGCCCGTCACGGGCTGGTCCACCTGCCGCCGGACTTCACCGCGGACACCGACCTGTCCGCCGTGCCCGCGGGGGAATCCGTCCTCGTACGCGGCTTCGGCCTCGCCTTCATCGACCTGATGGTGCTGCTCACCGAGGGCCGCGGCGGACGGTACGAGGACGGGGTCTACATCCCCTCCGGCAGGGAGCCTGTCCTCCACGTCGGATCGCGGCGAGGCGTCCCGTACCACTCCAAGATCGGCTACTCCTGGCAGGGCGAACGGCCGCCCCTGCCACGTCACTTCGGCGCCGATCAGGTCCAGGAGATCCTGAACAGGCCGGGCCCCGTGGACTACCGGCGCGATCTGTGGCCTCTGATCGCCAAGGAGCTGGGCCACGCCCACTACCACCAGCTCTTCACCGCCCACCCCGAGCGCACCGCCGTGGCCCTGGGCGACTTCGAGGAGAAGTACGCCGTCGCCGAGCCCGGCAGCCCGGAACTCGCCGCCCTCGTCGCATCGGCCGTCCCCGACCCGGCCGACCGGCTCGACCTCGACGCCCTCGACCAGCCGCTCGACGGGGTGCGCCACGACTCGTACGACTCGCTCCAGGACACGCTGCGCGCCCACATCACCGCCGACCTCGAACGCCGTCACGACCCCGCGCACAGCTCCGACCTCGCCGTGTTCCTCGGACTGCTCTCCGTCTACGGGCAGCTGATCAGCATCGGCGACATCGGCGCACGGTGGCACGGCTTCTTCAACTACCTGGCCTCCGGCCCTCCCGGGCCCCGGCTGCGCCAGCTCCTCGCACTCTCCGAGGCCGGTGTCGTCCGCTTCCTCGGCGCCGGCATGACCGTCGAGTCCGACGAGGAACAAGGCGTCTTCCGCGCCCGCAGCACCACCGTGCCCGGCGCGTACACCGAAGCCCGTGCCCTGGTCGAGGCCCGGCTGCCCGATCCCTCGCTCCGCAAGACCCGCAGCCCGCTGCTGAGCGCGCTGTACGAGGACGGGGCGGCCGGCACCGACACCGGACTGCTCTCCGTCGACCCGGGCGACAGCCGGATCCTGGACACGGAGGGCCGCCCGCACCCGCGCCGCTTCGCCCTCGGCCCCTACACCACCGCGCGCAACAGCGGTGCCTTCACCCGGCCGCGCACCGGTGGCGCGGCCTTCCGGCAGAACGACGTCACCGCCCGCACGGCGCTCGCGTTCCTGCGCGACCTCTCCTGTCGGGACCGCCTCACCGCGTGAGCACGGCCCCCTTGTTCGTAGCCCTGTCGCAGAAGGAACCCCCGTCATGTCGCTGACCAGCGATCCACCCGTCCGCCCACCTGCCGAGACCGGTCCGGCCGACGGTCCGAAGGCCGACAGCCCGAAGGCCGAGGACCACGCGGCCCTGAAAGTCGTCCCCCTGCGCCACCCCTGGCGCTGGGTGGCCGTCGTGGCCACAGCAGTGCTGCTCGCCCAGTTCCTGAACGGCCTGGTCACCAACCCCGGCTGGGAGTGGGACGTCTTCGCCCGCTTCATCACCACCGAGACGATCCTCCACGCCGTCTGGGTCACCCTGCAGCTGACCTTCTACGGCACGGTGATCGGCTTCGCGCTCGGCATCGTCCTGGCCTTCATGCGGATGTCGAGCAGCCCCTTCCTCAAGGCGGTGTCCTACGCCTACATCTGGGCGTTCCGCTCGATACCGCTCATCGTCCAGCTGCTGTTCTGGTTCAACCTGGCCTACCTCTACAAGGAGCTCCAGTTCGGCATCCCGTTCGGGCCGGGATTCTTCTCCTTCGACACGATGAACCTCGTCGGCGCGATGAGCGCCGCCGTACTCGGACTCGCCCTGCACCAGGCCGCGTACGCGGCGGAGATCGTCAGGGGCGGCATCCTGGCCGTGGACAGCGGCCAGTCGGAAGCCGCCGCCGCGCTCGGGATCCCACGGCTGCGACAGCTGCGCCGCATCGTGCTGCCACAGGCGATGCGCTCCATCCTGCCGAACGCCGCCAACGAGATCATCTCGCTCTTCAAAGGCACCTCGATCGTCTCCGTGATGGCGATCGGCGAGCTCTTCTACCAGGTCCAGGTCGTCTACGGCCGCAACGGCCGGGTGGTGCCGCTGCTCATGGTCGCCACGGCCTGGTACATCCTCCTGACCAGCGTGCTCTCCGTCCTCCAGTACTACGTCGAACGCCACTACGCCAAGGGGGCCGTGCGATGAGCGCACCCACGCAGGAATCCGCCGGACCCGACGCCATGGTCGAGATCCACTCCGTCCACAAGAGCTTCGGCCCGCTCGAAGTGCTCCGCGGCATCGATCTGTCGGTGCGGGCCGGCGAGGTCACCGTCGTCCTCGGCCCCTCCGGATCGGGCAAGTCGACGCTGTTGCGCACCATCAACCACCTGGAGAAGGTCGACCAGGGCTGGATCAGCGTCGACGGCACTCTCGTCGGCTACCGGAGGTCAGGCAACAAGCTCTACGAGCTGCGCGAGCGCGAGGTCCTGCGCCAGCGCACCGCGATCGGTTTCGTCTTCCAGAACTTCAACCTCTTCCCGCACCTCACCGTCCTCGAGAACGTCATCGAGGCCCCCGTCTCGGCGCTCGGCCACCCGCGCAAGGCCGCCGTCGCCGCCGCCGAGAAGCTCCTTGCACGGGTGGGCCTCGCCGACAAGGCCGGGACCTACCCCAAGCAGCTCTCCGGCGGCCAGCAGCAGCGCGTCGCCATCGCCCGTGCCCTCGCCCTGGAACCGAAGCTGCTGCTCTTCGACGAGCCGACATCGGCGCTGGACCCCGAGCTCGTCGGTGAGGTCCTCGACGTCATCAAGGATCTGGCCGACGGGGGCACCACGATGATCGTCGTCACGCACGAGATCGGCTTCGCCCGCGAGGTCGCCGACACCGTCGTCTTCATGGACGAGGGCCGGATCGTCGAACAGGGCACCCCCGCCGACGTACTCGACCGCCCGGTCCAGGAGCGCACCCGCGCCTTCCTCTCCAAGGTCCTCTGACCTTGTCCCCGCAGCCAAGGAGCAGTCACGTGGTTGTCAGCCGTACCCTCACCGCCGCCCTCGCCACCCTCACCGCCGCCGGGCTGCTCACCGCGTGCGGCACCAGCGACGGCTCCGAGGACGTGATCCGCGCCAAGGGGCAGAAGGACTCCGACCCCGGTATCAACATCGGTCCCGACCAGCACCGGATCAGAGGCAAGAAGGTGGACGCCGTGGCGGCCCGGGTGCCGGCCGCCATCCGCAAGCGCGGCACCCTGCGGCTCGGACAGAGCGCCGACAGCTCGCCGCCACTCGGCTTCTACGCGACGGACGACAAGACCCGGATCGGCGCCGACATCGACCTGGCGATCCTCATCGCCGACACGCTCGGTCTGAAGCCGGTGTCCGAGCAGGTCTCCTGGGAGAACCTCTTCGTCGGCCTCGACAGCTCCAAGTTCGACGCGGTCCTGTCCAACGTCACCGTGACCGAGGAGCGCAAGGAGAAGTACGACTTCGCCACCTACCGTCTGGACAACATCGCCTTCGAGGCGAAGAAGGGCTCCGACTGGAAGGTGAAGGCCCCGGCCGACGTGGCGGGGAAGACCATCGCCGTCTCCTCAGGCACCAACCAGGAGAAGATCCTCGTCGACTGGAGCGAGGAGAACGTCAAGGCCGGCCGGAAGCCCGTGGAGATCAAGTACTTCCAGAACATCACCGACTACTACATCGCCCTCCAGTCGGGCCGTATCGACGCCTACCTCGGCCCGAGCCCCTCCGCCAACTACCACGTGGCGACGGCCGGCCAGTCCGAGGTCGTCGGCACGCTCTCCGGCGGAGGCGAGGGCATCCAGGGGAAGATCGCCGCCACCACCAGGAAGGACAGCGGCCTGGTCGAGGCGTACGGCGCCGCGATCGACCACATCATCAAGGACGGCTCGTACGCCAAGGTGCTGAAGCGCTGGGGCCTGTCCAACGAGGCCGTGAAGAAGTCGGAGATCAACCCGCCCGGCCTCCCCAAGACCGAGAACTGAGCCCGAGAGGTCCCGCATGTCCGCCACCAGGCCACTCCATCTCGCCGCCGAGATCGGCGGCCCGCCGCGCTACGACGCCGGCTCCCACACCGCGCTCGCCCGCCTCGCCGAGGAAGGCACGCTCGACTACGTCACCCTGAGCGATTCCTTCAACCGCCCAGGACCCGACGCGCTCGCCGTGCTGGCCAGGGTCGCCCCGGCCACCACGCGGATCGGTCTCGTACCGACCGTCACCACCACCCACACCGAGCCCTTCCACGTCTCGTCCGCCGTCGCCACCCTCGACTGGGTCAGCAAGGGCAGGGCCGGCTGGCAGGCCGATGTGTCGACGACCGAGGCCGAGGCCCGGCTCTTCGGCCGGCGCCGGGCCGCGCCGGGCACCGCCCTCTGGCAGGAGGCGGGGGAGGCCGCCGACGCCGGGGCCAGGCTGTGGGACAGCTGGGAGGACGACGCGGAGATCCGGGATGTCGCCACCGGCCGCTTCGTCGACCGGGACAAGCTCCACTACATCGACTTCGAGGGCAGCACCTTCTCCGTCCGCGGCCCGGCCATCGTGCCCCGGCCCCCGCAGGGCAGGCCCGTCACCGTCATCGACGGCACGAGCGGCCCCGCCCAGGAGACCGCGGCGCGCCACGCCGACGTCGTCCACGTACGGGCCACCTCACCGGAACAGGCGGCCGCGCTCCGCGACGACCTGCGCCGGAGCGCCGCGGCCCACGGCCGGGACCCCGAGGGCCTGCGGGTCCTGGTCGCCCTCACCGTCGACCTCGGGGACGCCGAGAAGACACCCGAACCCGGTCTGGAGAGCGGTCCGCCGCTGGCCGGGCGGGGGACGTACTTCCGGGGTGGCCCGGTGGACCTCGCCGACCTCATCGCCCGGTGGCACCGGGGCGGGGCCGTGGACGGCTTCCACCTCACCCCCATCTCACCGGAGCGTGACCTGGAGAGGATCGTCAACGGAACGGTGGCGCTGCTCCAGCACCGCAGTCTGTTCCGCACCTTCTACCCGGGCGGCACACTCCGCGAGCACCTCGGGCTCGGCCGGCCCGCCAACCGCTACGCGCTCGCGAGGACCTCAGGGGAGACCTCATGAAACAGATGCACCTCGCCGCCCACTTCCCGGGCGTCAACAGCACCACCGTGTGGGCTGATCCGCGCTCCCGAAGCCAGATCGACTTCACCTCCTTCGAGCACCTGGCCAGGACCGCCGAGCGCGGGAAGTTCGACTTCTTCTTCCTCGCGGAAGGGCTGCGGCTGCGCGAGCACAACGGCCTCATCCACGATCTCGACGTGGTCGGCCGTCCCGAATCGCTCACCGTGCTGAACGCCCTGGCCGCCGTCACCGACCGGCTGGGGCTCGCCGCCACGGTCAACGCCACCTTCAACGAGCCGTACGAACTCGCCAGGCGCCTCGCGACGCTCGACCACCTCAGCGACGGGCGCGCGGCATGGAACGTGGTGACCTCGTCCGACGCCTTCACCGGCGAGAACTTCCGCAGGGGCGGCTATCTCGACCGGGCCGACCGGTACACCAGGGCCGCTGAATTCGTCGCAACCGCACGGGAGTTGTGGGATTCATGGACCCCGGACGGCACATCGCGGCCGTTCGCGCACTCGGGGCAGCACTTCGACATCTCCGGTGAGTTCACCGTCCCGCGCTCGCCGCAGGGGCACCCCGTCGTCATCCAGGCGGGGGACTCCGACGAGGGCCGGGAGTTCGCCGCATCCGCGGCCGACGTCATCTTCACCCGGCACGGCACCCTGGAGGCCGGCCGGCAGTTCTATGCCGACATCAAGGGGCGCCTCGCGAAGTACGGCAGGCAGCCCGGCGACCTGAAGATCATGCCGGGGGTCACCGTCGTCATCGGCGACACCGACGCGGAGGCCCAGGAGAACGCCGCGGAGATCCGCCACCAGCAGGTGTCCCCGCAGAACGCGATCCTCGCGCTCGAACAGATCTGGGGCCGCGACCTCTCCTCGTACGACCCCGACGGGCCCCTCCCCGACATCGATCCGGACCCCGCGTCGACCCTGGTCCAGGGCCGGGTCCGGGTCGCGGACCCCCTGGCCGCCGCCGCGCGGTGGCGGGCGCTGTCCGAGGCCAAGGGGCTGTCCATCCGTCAGACGGCCATCGAGTCCACGGCCAGGCAGTCCTTCATCGGTTCCCCGGCGACGGTCGCCGCCGAACTGGAGAAGTTCGTGGCCACCGATGCCGCCGACGGCTTCATCCTCGTACCCCATCTCACCCCGGGCGGTCTCGACGGCTTCGTCGACCGGGTCGTCCCGCTCCTCCAGGAACGCGGAGTCTTCCGCTCCGAATACACCGGCTCCACGCTGAGGTCGCACCTCGGTCTGCCCCGGCCGTTGTGGAAAAGTTGACCGCATGAGCACGGACGCACAGCAGAACAGCGAGGAGTTCCACGCCTGGCAGCGCTGGCACGAGCGGCGCATCGTCGCTGTGGCCGCGCCGCACGGTCCGCTCTCCCTCACCGGCACCCACTGGCTCGCCGAGCACCCGGAGGGCCGAATTCCGGCCGTACCCGGGCTGTGGCGCGAGGGAGAAGGCGAGGTGGTGCTCATCGCCGGTCCCGAGGACGGGCTGACCGTCGACGGGAAGCCCGTCCTCGGGACCGGCGAGGTCCGCCTCGGCGCCGACCGGGGCCCCATCGGCAGCTCCCGGGTGGCGCAGGGCGAGCGGCGGCTGGTCGTGCTGAGCAGGGAAGGCCTCTGGGCGGTGCGGGACTTCGACCCTCAGTCCCCGGCCAGGCAGGCGTTCCGGACGATCGACGCCACGCCGTACGACCCGAAGTGGTCGCTGGAGGGCACCTTCCGGCCGTACGACTCCGACCGGAGCGTCCGCGTCGAGAACGCCGACGGGCGCGAGCGGGGTCTTGGGCTCTCGGGCGAGCTCGCCTTCACCCTGGACGGCGCGGGGCGCACCCTCCAGGTGGCGGTCGAGCCCGACGGTTCGCTCTGGGCCGTCTTCGCCGACACCACCAGCGGGAACGGCAGTTACCGCTTCCGCTTCCTGCGGCCGGGGGCACCCGGCGGGGAGGGCAGGGTACGGATCGACTTCAACCGGACCCTGCTGCCGCCGTGCGCCTTCGCCGACCACTTCATCTGCCCCTTCCCGCCGCCGGGCAACACCCTCACGGTGGCGGTCCCGGCGGGGGAGCGGAACCGTATCGACGGCTGAGGCCCCACCCCGGACGCGGCGGCGCGCCCTGCGCCGCCGCGTCCGAAAAGGCGCCCTTGCGCGGCGGATCGACGCCCCTCGATACTCCCGATCAGCGCCCGTCAGGAATGCGACACATCCGGAATTCGAACGTTTTTCGGAACGGTGTCCTGCTTCCTGACCGCGCCTCACGGGCCCGGCCACCCCACAGGCGGGCCCCCGATTCCCCTCGGGAGGAATGACAAGTGAGGATCAAGCGCACCGAACCCACCGACACGACAGCTTCACGCAGCGGCGGCGGCACGGCGAGACGCGGCCGGATCGCGGCCGTCACCGCGGGCCTCGCCGCCGTCGCCGCACTCACCGTCCCCGCCGCCAGTGCCGACCAGGCAGGAACAGCCGGAACCTACAGCGCGGACCAGCTCAAGGCGGTGGGACAAGCCGTGCTGGACGCCGATGTCGCGGGCACCGCCTGGAACGTCGACCCGGCGACCGGACGCCTCGTCGTCACCGCTGACAGCACCGTCCGGCAGACGGAGATCGACCGGATCAAGGAGTCCGCCGGCGCCGACGCGGGCGCCCTGCGCATCGAACGCGCCCCCGGCAGGTTCAGCAAGCTGATCTCGGGCGGCGACGCCGTGTACGCCTCCAGCTGGCGCTGCTCCCTCGGCTTCAACGTCCGCAGCGGCGACACCTACTACTTCCTGACGGCCGGTCACTGCACGGACGGCGCCGGCACCTGGTGGTCCGACTCGGCCGGGAACGCGGTGCTGGGCACGACCTCGGGGTCGAGTTTCCCGGGCGACGACTTCGGCATCGTCCGCTACACCGACACCTCGGTCACCAAGTCCGGCACCGTCGGCGACCAGGACATCACCGGCGCGGCCCAGGCCACCGTCGGTATGGCCGTCACCCGGCGGGGCTCCACCACCGGCATCCACAGCGGCACTGTCACCAGCCTCGACGCCACGGTCAACTACGGCAACGGTGAAGTGGTGTACGGCCTGATCGGCACCGATGTGTGCGCCGAACCCGGGGACTCGGGCGGCCCGCTCTACTCGGGCGACCAGGCGATCGGTCTGACCTCCGGCGGCAGCGGCGACTGCTCGTCCGGCGGGACGACCTACTTCCAGCCGGTCACCGAAGCACTGAGCGCGTACGGCGTGAGCGTGTTCTGACCCCGCGAGGCACGGCCGCACTCCCGTGAGCCCCCGCCCGACCCCGGCGGGGGCTCCCGTTCGGCCCACGGTTTTTGAGAAGATGTCAGGACGGTCGGTCGCAGAGGCACCACGGGGGGCGGACGCTGTGCGGTCCGGAGGGATGCCTCCCGGAGGCCCCCGCAGACACCAGGGGGTTCCAGGTCCGTGAAACGCATCGGAGTGACCGGTCACCGCTCCATCCCTCATGAGGCACGGGCGCATGTGCTGGAGGGGCTGAGGGCGGCACTGCGCGGACACGAGGGCTCCCTGGAGGCGCTCTCCAGCCTGGCGGTCGGGGCCGACCAGATCTTCGCCGACCTCGCACTGGCCCACGGCGCCGAGCTGACCGTGGTCATCCCCAGCGGGGACTACGAGCAGGGCTTCGCCGACGAGGCGGACCTCGTGCGCTACCAGGCACTCAGGGCCCGTGCCGCCCGTGAGATCCGGCTGGACTACCCGCACTCCACCGACGAGGCCTACTACGCGGCGGGCGCCTACATCGCCGACCACTGCGACCGGCTGCTCGCGGTCTGGGACGGCCTGCCCGCCCGGGGCCTCGGAGGCACCGGCGACATCGTGACGTACGCCCGCAGCCTGGGACGACCGGTCACGGTCATCTGGTGCGAGGGCGTGGAGCGCGGCTGAGCGCGTGACTCCTCACGCCCTCCGTGCCTCTCCACGCCCTCGTGCCTTTCCACGCGCCCGTGCCTCTCCACGCCCACGCATGCTCACATCCGGTGCCTGACCAGCCAGTCCGTGTGCTCGGGAGAGACGATCCGCTCGGTCTCGAAGACGGCGGCCGCCCACTGCCGCTCGGTGAGGCCGGTCTCCATGGCGGCCTGCATGCTCTCCAGGTCGTCCTCGACCAGGGAGTGCGCGGTCACCAGCGGATGATGACGGCGCATCTCGTTCCAGGCGAGGCAGGCGGCCGCCGCGGCGGAGAACGTCCCGGTGAGCGCGAACGACCCGGCGCCGCCGAAGGTCCGCAGCACGGCGAGCACCAGCGCGGGGAGCGTGAGCGCCGCAATGGTGCTGGACCAGACGAGCGCCCCGCGCCGGGACACCAGCCTGCGCCTGCGGTACCAGCGCCGCTGCTCGATCAGCCGGTCCCGGATATAGGTCTCCTTGCGTACGGTGAAGGCCTTGTCCCGTAACTCCCGCATGGACGCGGTGATGAGACCACCGCCCGAGTCCCCCATCTCCTCCCTCGGGTCGTCCCACCCCACCTTCCGCAACTCCTGGAGCCCCTCCTCGAGCCGGCTGGCGAACACCGCCTCGGGGTGCTGGACGGCCGAGTCGAAGGGCGAGCCGTGGACCGCGTAGCGCCAGCAGTTGGACTTGATGAACTCCGCGGCGGAGCGGTTGAGTTGCCAATGCGACTTTGCTTTGCGGCGGGAGGCGAGATAGGTCGTGATCAGGACACCCAGGTAGGCCAACACCGCGATAACATCAAGAAGTTGGACGCCGGGCCCGACCTCGACCCGCCAGGGCAGCGCGGCGGGCACGGTGCCGAGCACGAGCAGGGCGAGCTGGCCGCGGGTGGTGTTGACCGCCTCACGCTGGCGTACGACGGCGACCGCGTCGGTGTGGTGGAAGAGTGCGGGCAGATCAGCGCTCCTGAAGACCATGCTCCGCAGTGGTCCGGGAATCGCCGCCATGTTCACCCCCGTCTGCAGTTGTGGTACGCGTCATAGGGTCTGGATCGGGCCGGGCTGTCCGCGGTCGGGCCCCAGGTGCGCCGTCACGGGGTCCGGAAGGGCGCACGAGGCCCACCGGGGCCATGAGAGTAGGTCGCACTCCGTGTAACGGCAATGCCGCCTCCGGGGCCACAGGCGTCTTCAGGCCCCGGATACGGCACTCTCGTGCGATCGGTCCCTCCTGTGGCACGATCTCCCAACAAGATTGATATATGGGGGAGTTGTTGCAAAACATGGAGCGGCGTCCCCCCGGGCCGGGGGAGGGCGCGTGGTCGACGCAGGTCTTGGAGGCATAGGTCCGCAGTCCGACGACCAGCGCAGGATCCGTCGGAGCCCGCTGCTGTTCACTGCCCCTCTGGTGATGCTCGGGCTGCTGGTGCTCGTCCTTGTCTGGGAGTCGATCCGCCAGAACATCGCGCCCGACGCCCGGGCCGACTGGCCTTGGCGCTTACAGCTGCTCGACATGGAGGCACTCGGAAGTCTGCTGGCCGTCGCGGTCGGTGCCGTGCTCGCTCGGGCGCAGTACGCCCGCACCGTGCGCCCCTACCTGGGGTGGCGGGGGTCGTGGACGAAGGGGCAGCTCCGGGGGAACTCGCAGGCGTGGACCGTGGGTGTCCTCAACGGCGGCCAGCACATCGCGACCATCGAGTCCTGCGACGTCCTATTGGTCCTGGCCGGCGGAGACAGCCGCACGGACTCCCACTGGAGCGACATCTCCGCGGTTGCGACCGAACTGACCGCGGCGGGACTGGTGGTCGCCGAGGACTTCCAGCTCGCGGAGTTCGGGCGGGGTTTTCCCCTCGTGGGGACCGGCAGCTATGAGACGGTGCTGGTGGGCGCCTTCTCCCGGAGGTTCGTCGAGCGCGTCGACGCTCTCCATGTGCGCATGCGGGTGACCGATGTCGTGGGTGACAGCCATGAGCGCACCGGCGACTGCATGAAGGGTGCGAGGGCCGGCATCCACGCCCCTCTCGACTGACTCCCGGCGGGCGCGCACCGCGGAGCCCGCAGGCCGACGGTTTCCGCGCTGCCGCTCGTGCCTCACTCGGGCGGGTCAATGAGCGCCACGATTTCCGTCTCCATAATTCGGCGTAAACACGCGAATTCTTCTCACGTCGGCGTTTGCGCGGGGCTCTGGGCAGAGTAAAGTCATGCCGCCGGGCACTTGTGAATATATGCAGGTTCCGGCTGTGATCCAGTGTCCGGAAACAATCCATCAAGGACGGCCGTGAAGACCTACGAAACCTCCCCCTCCTTCGCCATTGCGAAGAAGAGTCGTGTGCCGCTCGCCAAGATCGACGCCCGTGGCGCCGACGCCTCCAGGAAGATCGGGCGGGTATTCGGTGCCTCCGCGGGTCGCTCCACACAGACTTCGACCTTCAGTTCGGCACTCTGAGTTGGGTGCCGAGGTGGCTAGACTGGGGGAATGACAGGACCCCTGGTCCCCTTTCGCGAGGTTGTGCTCAAGGTGCACAGCAGGTGCGATCTTGCGTGCGACCATTGCTATATCTATGAACATGCAGATCAGAGCTGGCGTACCCGCCCCAAGTCCATCTCTGACGAGGCCATTTCATGGACGGCTCGACGATTGGCCGAGCATGCCTCGGAGCATGCACTCGATTCGATGTCAGTGATCCTGCATGGAGGCGAGCCGCTCCTGGCGGGCCCTGCGCGACTGCGCCGTGTCTGTGAGGAGCTCACCTCGGCGCTGGCCGGCGTCGCTGAGCTGGACCTCAGGATCCATACGAACGGCGT
The DNA here is from genome assembly GCF_040650935.1 of Streptomyces sp. NPDC048565. Taxonomy (NCBI): domain Bacteria; kingdom Bacillati; phylum Actinomycetota; class Actinomycetes; order Kitasatosporales; family Streptomycetaceae; genus Streptomyces; species Streptomyces sp. NPDC048565. Next base: position 204,742 of record NZ_JBEZIH010000007.1, on the reverse strand, counting down.
CCAGCTCAGCCCCCGCTACCTCGACCTCTTCGACGAATTCGACGTCAAGGTCGGCATCTCTCTCGACGGCGGCCGCACGGCGAACGACCGGCACCGCAAGTTCGCCAACGGCCGGAGTAGCCATCCCCTGGTGCTCAGAGCGGTGGAGCTGCTGCGGCAGGACCGCTACAGCCACCTGGACCTGGGGCTGTTGTGCACGATCGACATCCGGAACGATCCCGTCGAGGTGTTCGATGCCCTGGTGGAGCTCGAGCCTCCCCAGGTCGATTTCCTTCTGCCCCACGCCACGTGGGACGAGCCCCCGCTGCGGCCCGACGGCTCGCCCACCGCATATGCCGACTGGCTTCTCGCGGTCTTCGACCGTTGGACGGAGCACGGGCGGAAGCTGCCCGTTCGGCTCTTCTCCTCGGTCATGTCCACTCTGAGTGGCGGCCCGAGCCTCACGGAGTCCCTCGGGCTCGCCCCCACGGACCTGGTCGTCATCGAGACGGACGGACAACTGGAACAGGTCGACTCCCTCAAGAGCGCGTACGACGGGGCTGCGGCCACTGGGTTCGACGTCTTCTCGCACTCTTTCGACGATGTCGCGGCCCATCCCGGAGTCCAGGCGCGACAGCTCGGCCTGGCGGGCGTCAGCGAGACGTGCCGCTCGTGCCCCGTCGTGCGTTCGTGCGGGGGCGGCCTCTACACGCACCGCTACCGCTCGTCCAACGGGTTCGACAACCCGTCCGTGTACTGCACCGATCTGGAGACGCTCGTTCGGGGCGTCGAGGAGCGTGCCGCCGCCTCCCTCGGTTCCCTGGCGGCCACCGAGCCCTCCGAACTCGTCGCGGCCGGCCAGGACCTGAATCGCACCGTGCTCGCCGCCCTGCACACCAGGCTCGGTGCACACGGCCATGCGGGGTGGGGCGAAGCATGGGAGCTGGCGGCCGAGGCCGAGGAGACCGAGCGCGGGGCCGGCGCTCTGGACGAGGTGCTCGGTCACCCGTACGCCCGCACCTGGCTCCTCGAAGCGCAGCGGGCGCCGGACGGCGGAGCCCACGCGGAGCGTGCCGCGGACCGGCTGGCCGCGTCCGTGGCCGCGGCCGCCGTCCGCGCACGGCTCGAGCTCACGGTTCCTGTGCGGTTCGACGACGGCAGGCTCTTCCTTCCGACCTTGGGCGAGGCGAGGATCGGTGATCCCGGGGAGCGGGGAACGGCTCTGGTGCGAGCCGCCGGAGAGGGGTTCCTGGTGCACAGGGAGGGCGACGGCGGAGTGACGCGTGTCGCCGACATCGCGCTGGACAGCCCGGGCTGGGAAGCGCTGCGCCGGGTCGGCAGTGACGGAGGGCCCGGCTTCGCGCTCGATGATCTGGACCCTTACCGCGACTGCTTCGGGGCCACAGCTGCCTCGCGCCTCACCCCACAGGAGGCCGCGGCCTGGGGCGTACGTCTGGATGCGGCGTGGGGGGTGCTGCGCAGGAGGGTTCCGCAACAGGCGGCCGAGGCGGCACTGTCCATGGTGGCCCTGACCCCTCTTGCCGCGGGCGCGACCTGTGCGGGAGAGCACGGCTACGGGGCGCTCGGCCTCGGCGTCGAAGACGGGGTGGAGGAGCTCGCGCTCCTATTGCTGCGCGGTTTCAGGGAGTCGAAGTTCCTGGCACTCACCGAAGTCACGGATCTTTACGCGGCGGACGGGGAATGGGTACACCAGGATCCCTGGAGTCAGGAACCGAAGCCGTTCTCGCAGCTGTTCTCCGAGACTTTCGAACGGGTGGGTACGGGACTCTTCGATCCACGGTTCCTGAAGGGTGTCCGGCAGGCGCTCGACATGATCGAATCATCCCCCGAACTGACCATCGACGGAACGCGAGTACTGGCCGGACTCCGGAAAGAGCTCGCTGACAGCACAGACGGAACGTCCGGGGAGGAACAGCCGCAAGCCCGTGGGAACGTATGACTGAAAAGCAACGGTGAATGACCGAACCACAGGGGGGTGGAGTGAGGTCCGCTCCGCAATGATGAATGCGCTCGCATCCTTTTTCTCCACTCCGATGCGAGTGCCACACAGGACGGGGGTCGTGTGCACGCATCGACGCAGCAGCGAGCGACGGACCATCGGCCGTACTTCTTTCTGAGCTACGCGCATACACCGGGGTACGGCGGTGGATCGGACCCAGACATGTGGGTCGAACGGTTATTCCAGGATCTCTGTGGTCATGTGATGGCCATGACCAACCTGCCCGCCGGCGCGGCAGCCGGCTTCATGGACCGGGAGATACGCTCGGGCGAGGGCTGGTCCGAGCGGCTGGGCAGTGTCCTCGCCAACTGCCGGGTCTTCGTCCCGCTGTTCTCGCCGCGGTACTTCGCCAGCGAGATGTGCGGCAAGGAGTGGTACGCCTTCGAGCAGCGAGCCATTCATCACCGGGCTCGATTGAATCAGCCCGCCGAGGCGATCGTGCCCGCACTCTGGGTCCCGGTGCCCCCGAGCCAACTCCCGGGCCCTGCCGAGCGGTTACAGTTCAACCACCGTGATTTCGGAGACCGCTACGTCAGCGACGGGCTCTACGGGCTGATCAAACTCACGCTGTTCGCCCAGGATTACGAACAGGCCGTTTACCATCTGGCCAAACGCATCGTTCACGTCGCCGATTCCGTCCGGATGGGTTCGGGCAGGCCACTCGACTTCCGCCTCGTCCCCAGCGCCTTCGGCGCACCGGGCAGCGGTGCGGGCGCGCCGAGGCCCATGCGGATCACCGTTGCCGCGCCTACGCGTCACGACCTGCCGGAAGGCAGGAACCCGGATTACTACGGCGACAATCCGCAGGAATGGAACCCCTACCATCCCGCTTCCGCCAGACCACTCGCCTATGTCGCCGAAGAACTGGTGCGCTCCCTCAACTACCAGGCCGTCATCTCCCCGTTCGACGAGGAGCCCGGTCAGCGGGAAGGCAAGCAGTCGCCCAGTACTCCCGAGATCCTCCTGGTCGACCGCTGGGCCCTGGAGGACGAGGATCTGAGGCGCCGGCTCGCGGCATTCGACGCGGAGAACCGGCCCTGGGTGACCATGGTCGTCCCATGGTGCAGGGAGGACCATCAGAGCAGGGCGGCCGAGGCCGAACTGACCGAGAAACTCGAGCAGACGATGCCGGTCAAGATGCGGCAGGGGCGGGCCTTCTGCCGTGTCGCGGCCAAGGGGGTACCCAGCATGGAAGCGTTCGGCCAGATCCTGCCGCAAGTGGTCGAGGCGGCTGCTCAGCAGTACCTGAGGCATGCCACTGCCTATCCACCGGCCGGTGGGCGGCACAGCGAACGGACGCGGCTGATGGGGCCGATGGGCAACACCCAGTTCATACCCGACATGCACGACCCTGCGACGGATGCGGAGGACGTATGACAGCCGGTCGTGACGGGCGCATCGTCACTTTCTACTCGTACAAGGGCGGCACGGGGCGCACCATGGCCCTGGCCAACACCGCCTGGATCCTCGCCGCCAACGGCAAGCGGGTGCTGGCCGTGGACTGGGATCTGGAAGCCCCGGGGCTCCACCGCTTCTTCCACCCCTTCCTCGACCCCTCGACGCTCGGGGCCACCACCGGCGTGATCGACCTGATCACCGAATACGCCTGGGCCGCGACCAACCCCGCCCAGCGGGCCGACGACTGGCACAAGGACTACGCCAGGATCCAGCCGCACGCGGTGTCGCTGACCCCCGAGACGCTCGGCTGGGAGTTCCCGAAGGGCGGCACCCTCGACTTCGTGTCCGCCGGACGGCAGAACCGCGAGTACTCCGCCACGGTCTCCACCTTCGACTGGGACAACTTCTACGACCGGCTCGGCGGCGGCCACTTCTTCGACGCCCTGCGGGACGACATGAAGGCCCACTACGACTACGTCCTCATCGACAGCCGCACCGGTCTCAGCGACATCGCCGACATCTGCACCGTCCACCTCCCGGACGTCCTCGTCGACTGCTTCACCCTCAGCGACCAGTCCATCGACGGCGCGGCCTCCGTCGCCCGGCAGATCGCCGAGCGCTACACCGGCCGGCCCATCTCGATCTTCCCTGTCCCCATGCGGATCGACGAGGGCGAGAAGGAGAAGGCGGACGCCGGACGGGCGCTGGCCCGGCTGAAGTTCGACCGGCTGCCCCGTGATCTGTCGGGTGAGGAACTCACCGCCTACTGGGGCGCGGTGGAGATCCCCTACCGCCCCTACTACGCGTACGAGGAGACCCTCGCCACCTTCGGCGACGAGGCCGGGCTCAGCAACTCGCTCCTGTCCGCCTTCGAGCGCCTCACCACGGTCGTCACCGAGCAGGAGATCACCTCGATGCCCCCGGTGGGTGAGGAGGTCAGGCTGCGTATCCGCGACGCGTTCACGCGCCGCAGGCCCGCGCTGCCCGCCGACCTCTTCCTCAGCTATGTGGCGGAGAACCGCATGTGGGCCGACTGGATCGAGTCGGTCCTGACCCGGGCCGGATTCCGGGTGGTCCCGCGTGATGTGTCCGCCGAGCAGGGGCCGCCGGAATCCACGCACATCCCGTCCGAGACGGCTGCCCGCACGGTGGTGCTCCTCTCCAGCGCCTATCTCAAGTCGCAGCGGGCCGTGGCCCTCTGGGAGCAGGCGGTCTCCGAGGACCCCGGTGGGGGCCGTCGGCAGCTGCTGCCGCTCAGGATCAGCGATGTCCGGCTTTCCGCGCCGTACATCGACCGCAACCCGGTAGATCTCTTCAGGCTCGACGAGGTCCATGCCACGACCGCGCTGATGCGCGCCCTGGACCGGCCGGTGCAGCTCGGCGACGGGGCGTCGCCCGGCCCCCGTTTCCCCGGCACCGTGCCGAGGATCTGGAACGCACCGCCCCGCAACCCCGGTTTCACCGGCCGCTCCCTGGTCCTGGAACGGATGCGTGACCAGCTCGGCGGCGGCATGGCCGTCGTGCTGCCGCAGCCGCAGACCCTCTACGGCCTCGGTGGTGTGGGCAAGACCCAGGTGGCCCTGGAGTATGTGCACCGCTTCATGGCCGACTACGACCTGGTGTGGTGGATATCGTCCGAACAGACCGACGACGTGATCGCTGGGCTCGCGGAACTGGCCGTTCGGCTGGGTGCCCAGGGCGGCGACGACATGGCCGCAGCTTCTCAGGAGGCCGTCGATCTGCTGCGCCGGGGTGTGCCGTCGGACCGCTGGCTGCTCGTCTTCGACAACGCGGACGACCCGGAGAGGCTCAGGCGCTACTTCCCGCAGGGTGGCTCCGGGCACATCCTGGTCACATCCCGGAACCAGGCATGGTCCCAGCACGGCGACGCGCTGCCCGTCGACGTGTTCCTGCGCGAGGAGTCGATCGAGCATCTGCAGCGTCGGGCACCCGGGCTCAGCGCGGAGGACGCCGCCCAGGTCGCCACCGCGGTCGGCGATCTGCCGCTCGCGGTCGAACAGGCGGCGGCCTGGATCGCGGAGACCGCCACCCCCATTGGCGCGTACCTGGAACAACTGGCCCGTCAGGCGCCCCAGGTCCTCGCCCTGAACCAGCCGGCCGGCTACCCGGAACCCGTCGCGGCCACCTGGAACATCTCCATCGAACGTCTCAAGGAGCGTTCGCCCGCCGCGGTGCGGCTGCTCCAGCTCTGCGCGTTCTTCGCACCCGAGCCGATCTCCGCGAATCTCCTCTACAGCAAGGAGATGATCGAGGCACTGAAGCCCTACGACTCATCGCTCCAGGAGAAACTGGTCCTTGGCCGTGTCATCCGGGAGATCGGCCGATTCGCCCTGGCCAAGGTCGACCAGGTGTCGAACTCCATCCAGGTGCACCGCTTGGTGCAGGCGGTCATCAGGGCTCAGCTCAGCGAGGAGGAGCAGGCAGAGGCCAGGCACGTCGTCCACCGTGTGCTGGCAGGTGCCAGGCCCGACGACACGGAGCCGATCGACAACCCCGAGACCTGGCCACGCTTCGCCACGATCTGGCCGCACCTCGGCCCGTCCGACGCGCGTTACTGCCGGGACCACGAGACCCGCAGGCTGCTGATCGACCGGGTGCGCTATCTGTGGAAGCGCGGCGACGTCAGGACAGCGGGAAGGCTGGGAGAGGAGTTGCGCGAGGCCTGGCTGAGCATGCTGGGGGAACGCGACATCCAGTATCTGTACCTCTGCTTCCACCTCTCCAACATCCTCCGTACCCGAGGGCGTTACGTGGAGGCCAAGGAACTCGACGAGTTCACCCTGCGGCTCCAGCGGGAGGTACTCGGGCCGGAGCATCCGCACACGTACATGACCACCAGCAGTCTGGCCATCGACCTGGGTCTGCTCGGGGACTACGGGCGGGCCATCGAGCTGGCGACAGAAGCTCATGAAGGCTTCAACCAGATCTTCCACGAGCGGCACGCCCGGACGCTGGCTGCGGCGAACAACCTGGCGTTGAATCTGCGGAGCGTCGGGCAGTACGCGAGGGCACGGGAGATCGACCAGGACTGCTACGACCTGCGGTCGGAGGTCCTGGGCCAGGAGCACCCGCACAGCCTGTCATCGGCACTGAACCTGGCCCGTGACCTGCGCGAGGTCGGACGCTACGAGGACTCCGTCGGGCTGCTCAGCCGTACGTACGACAGTCTCAAGGCCACCCTCGGCCGGACCTACCCCACCACGCTCAGCGCCGCCAAGAGTCTGGCGGTCTCGCTGCGCAGGGCGGGGCAGCTGGAGGACGGGCGGAGGCTGACGGTGGCCACCCGGGCCAGGTACCGGGCCAAGTACACCTCGGCCAACCCCGAGTCGCTGGCCTGTGACCTCAACATGGCGGCCGACCTGTTCGCCGCGGGGGAGGCCGTCGAGGCCAGGGACACCGCGCAGGAGGTGGCCGACCAGTACAGGAACGTGCCGGGGGAGCGGCATCCTTACACCCTGGCCGCGCAGAACAATCTCGGCGCCTACCTCTCCGGGGCCGGCTCGCCGGTCGAGGCGGAGAAGCTGCTGACGCGGGTGGTCGCCTCGATGCGTGAGGTGTTCGGGCACGAGCACCCGAACACGCTGTTCAGCGTCATGAACCTGGCGAACGCGACGGCGCGGCAGGGCGATCTGGAACTCGCCCTGGAGATGGAACGGCGGGTTGCCGGCCAGCTCCGGGACGCCCTCGGCGCGCATCACCCGGAGACCCTGGCCATGACGTCGAACCTCGCGGTCACGCTCGGCGCGCTGGGACGCGAGGACGAGGCGCTGAGGCTGCGGGCGGAGACGGGCGACGAGCTGGCACGGCAGCTCGGCGACGAGCACCCGCTGACCCGGATAGCGCGGGACGAGCGGAGGTTCTGGCGCGAGCTGGAGCCGATGGCGGTGTGAGGTCGTGATGCGGGGGCCGGGGCTCCCGCATCGTTCATCTTCCCGCCGCACGGTGTGCGCCCCGTGTGCGCCGGGCGGCTGCCGCGGGGATTCCCTGGGCCGCTAGCGTCGCGCTGTCTGTGAACGCTCCACCCCCTCGGAAGGTGCGCGATGTCCTTGCTCACGTCTCCGCCCGTGAAACGGGCGATGCGCCCCGTCATCACGGCTCTGGACCGCAGGATCAAGAGACTTGCCAGACTGGAGAACGCGGAGCTGCGCCGGCAGTTGGAGCAGGCCCAGCGTCAGCTGGACGGCGGGGCGGTGAGGAGCTACGCGGTCGAGCTGTTGCTCGGGCGTGCCGGACGGGGCAGTCACCGCACCCCCACCAGGACCCAGGTGGAGAGGCTGGCCGCGGAGGTGCGCGAGGTCACCGGCGTCCACACCGCCGAGCGCCATGTCCACCTGGCCTACCGCACCCTGGTCGTGCTCGAGGCGCTGGGATCGGGGCGGGTGGCGGGCGGCACGATGAACGTCGTGGGCAAGCTGTCCACCGTGCCGCTGCTGAAGCCGCCGAACGACGAGGTGCTGGAGATCGGCACGCTGCACGGCCTGTTCGCGGCGGGCCTGGTGCGGCAGCTGGTCAGTGCGGGCTACGCACCCCGTCTGACGATCGTCGACCCGCTGGCGGACGTCCAGCTGCAACCCGGTCATGTGCTCGGGGCCGATCCGTCCGGAACCCCGATCAGTGAGAACGTCGTGCGGGCCAACCTCGGGCTCTCCGGCCTGCCCGAGGAGCGGATCCGGCTGCGGCGCGGCTTCTCCAACGCCCCCGAGGTCAGGGCGGCCGTCACCGACCGTGAGTACGGCGTCGTCGTCATCGACGGTGACCACTCGGAGGAGGGGGTACGGGAGGACCTCGAATGGGCCGAGACGCTGGTGGCGAGCGGGGGGGTGGTCGTCATCGACGACTACACCGACAAGAACTGGCCAGGCGTCGAGGCCGCGGTGCGCAAGCACCTGGAGGGCGACACCCGCTTCACCTTCATCGGCAGGACCTCGACGTCCGGTTTCCTCCGGGCCGGGTGATCCGGTGGGGCTCCCGGGCCCGGGTGATCCGGTGGGGCTCCCGGGCCGGAGCCTTGCGGTCCGGGAGTCCCACCGCCGGTCAGCCGACGGCGGCCGCCCGCTCGTCCAGCAGCCAGTTGAGCACCTCGGGCAGCACGGACAGCGCGTCGAAGTGCGCCGCCGCCGGTTCCAGTACAGCGGTGGCGCCCGGGATCTGCTCGGCCAGCCAGCGGGAGTGGCCCACCGGCGAGAACACATCCTTCACGCCGTGCCACAGCATCACGGGACACGTGATGTCGGCGGGGTCGAACCCCCACGGCCTGCAGAACGCGATGGCGTCGTCGATCCAGCCGTACGCCGATGTACGCAACCCCTCCCGGTAGTTGGCCAGCAGCATCGTGCGGATCCCGGCGTCGTTGACCACGACACGGTCGGAGTCGGTCAGCTCCCGGCGCAGGTCGTCCAGGAGCCGGACCGGGTCCTGCCGGATCTCCTCCGAGCGGCTGATGAAGGACTCCGCGAGACCGTCCGGATCAGCCGCCGCAGTGGAGTACGCGAGCACGTTCGACGCGGCCATCCCGTCGAACCAGTCGAGCCCCTCGGCGTCCCAGGGCGCCAGGCTGACCAGCGCGGCCGTGCGGGTGACCCGTTCGGGCATCAGCGCCGCGCAGGCCAGGGCGTGCGGCGCGCCGCCCGAGCGGCCGACCACGGCGAAGCGCTCCAGGCCGAGCGAGTCGGCGATCGTGCGTACGTCCTCGGCGACATCCATGACCCGGCGGCCCGGCAGCCGGTCGGACCCGCCGTACCCCGGGCGGTCGTAGGTGATCAGCTGCATCTTCCGCTGGTAGAGGACCATCCCGCGGGGCGCGGGGCCCAGCCGGCTGCCCGGCATCCCGTGCAGGAGGAATACCGGTCTGCCCTGGGGGTCCCCCTGACGCTCGACCATCAGATGCCGTCCGTCCGCCATGCGCACCCGACTTCGCACGCCGCCCCTCCGCTCGGTCACCTCGCTCGGTCCGGGCACCAAGTACCCGGCGTGTACTGCCTGTTCGATGATGACCTATCGGAGGCGATACCGGCACTCCCCGTCGGGACGAGCCGGTGGTGTTCGGGATGTGCGGGCGCGTTCGGGGGTGTGTTCGGCTTCAGGAGCGCCCGCCACAGCATCCGGACTCCGGGCGGCCATTACAGGACAGGACTAGTCCTCACCCGCTGTGGGGAACCTGTCGCACCGGGTGTTCACAAGCGGAACCGACTTGGTGCGGTGCCCGGGTTGTGAACGCCTGGAGGGCGAACCGTTGTTGTCGTGTGCGCGTCCGGAAGTCGACCTTGTGTGCTACCGATCGCATGGGAATAGTGGGCGCCACATCCTCCGTGTTCCGGACACCCCACTTGTCCGTGCACGGCCCCCACAGGAGGTCGAAGTTGAAGCACCGACGCATATCCAGGAAGGGTGTGGCCACGGCCGGCACCGCCGTACTCGCTCTGGTCGCCGCAGGAGTGACGTTCCAGACCGCGAACGCCAGTGACGCCGTGCCCGAGTTCACCGCGCGCTCCCTCAGCGCCCAGTCGGCCGGAACCCTCGCCGACGACCTGGGCAAGACCCTGGGCGGCGACACGGCGGGCGCGTACTACGACGCCAAGGCCAAGAACCTCGTCGTCAACGTCGTCGACGAGGCGGGCGCCGAGCAGGTCCGCCAGGCGGGCGCCAAGGCCAGAGTCGTACAGCACACGCTCACCGAGCTGAAGAGTGCCCGGCAGACCCTCACCGACAAGGCGAGCATCCCGGGCACCTCCTGGGCCGTCGACCCGGTCAGCAACAAGGTGGTCGTCACGGCCGACCGTACGGTCGACGGCGCGGCCTGGGACAAGCTCAGCAAGGTGGTCGACGGGCTCGGCAGCAAGGCCGAACTCAAGAAGTCCGCAGGGGAGTTCAAGCCCCTCATCGCGGGCGGCGACGCCATCTGGGGCAGCGGCGCACGCTGCTCGCTGGGCTTCAACGTGGTCAAGGGCGGCGAGCCGTACTTCCTGACCGCCGGCCACTGCACCGAGTCGGTCACCAGCTGGTCCGACTCGCAGACCGGCTCGGAGATCGGCGCCAACGAGGAGTCCAGCTTCCCGGGCAACGACTACGGCCTGGTCAAGTACACCTCCGACGTCGACCACCCGAGCGAGGTGGACCTCTACGACGGCTCCGCCCAGGAGATCACCCAGGCCGGCGACGCGACCGTCGGTCAGACGGTGTCCCGCAGCGGTTCCACCACCCAGGTCCACGACGGTGAGGTCACCGCACTGGACGCCACGGTCAACTACGGCAACGGCGACGTCGTCGACGGCCTCATCCAGACCACGGTCTGCGCCGAGCCCGGCGACAGCGGCGGCGCGCTCTTCGCGGGCGACACCGCGCTCGGTCTGACCTCGGGCGGCAGCGGCGACTGCTCCGCCGGAGGCGAGACGTTCTTCCAGCCGGTGCCCGAGGCACTGGACGCGTTCGGCGCCGAGATCGGCTGACGCCGACTCCCGTACGCCTGCCACGGCCCGCTCGCCTCCCTCACGGGGGCGGGCGGGCCGTGGCGCTTCCGGGATCAGGCCGCGCGTCGGCACGTCAGGGGGCCAGCCCCGCCAGTGCCGTCGCGACGGGGGCCTGGTCCAGCGGGCCGAGGTGCGATGCGGCGGGGAAGTCGTGGACCGTGAAGGGGTTGCGGGGTGTGCGCGCGTCGGCCTCCGCGATCATCCGGTCCTGGAGCTTCGTGGCGATCGTGCGGTCCCTGCCGAAGCGCAGGTAGGTGCGGGGCAGCCGGCCCCAGGACTCCGGTGTGCCCACGGCCCGGCCCGCGTAGGCCGTGGTCGACTCGTCCGTCTGCATGCCGCCCAGCCGCTGCCGGAACGCGGAGTCCGGGTAGTCCGCGCACATCATCTCGTGGAGCGCCTCAAGGTCCTTCGCGTCGCCCGTACGGGGATTGAGCCGCATCACACCGAGCTGCTCGGGGTCCCCGACGATCTGGCCGAGCGGGATGAGCGCGTCCGCGTTCTCGGGCGCCGCGGTGCAGGCGTCGGGGGTCGGCAGGACGGGGCTGGGGCAGAAGGCCGCCATGTAGCAGATGTGGTGGAGCAGTTCCGGTACGGCTTCGCCCACCCGGGTCACCGTGGCCCCGCCCAGGCTGTGGCCGACCAGGACGACGGGGCCGTTCGCCGCGGCGCGGCGTACCACGCCGGTGACATGCCGCTCGTAGTCGTCCAGGCTCAGCGCGGCGACCGGTGACGGCTCGGTGGCCAGGGCCCCGAGGTCCTGCCGCTGGTACGACTCCGGCACGAACGCCTGCGAGCCGTGCAGCGGCAGGTCCACCGCGACGACGCGGTGGCCGCGCAGGACCAGCTCCTGTGCCACGGGCAGCCAGTACGCCCCCGCGCTGTGCGTGCCGTGCACCAGTACGTACGTGCACGGCCGCGTCCCGCGGCGGCCGCTGCCACGCCCGGCCGCGGCAGCCGGCGCCGCCCCCGCACCGGCGCCGAGTGCGATCCCGCCCACCGCGAGCCCGAGTCCTCGCAGCACGCCCCGTCGGGAGGTGGTCCCTCGCTCGTCGTCCTGGTGGTCCGTTGCTCTGTGATTCTTCGTCATGTCTCGACGCTATGGGGGTCCTGGGAGTGCCGGAATGGGGTCACACACCCGGTCCGGACTACGGCTGGGTGTACCCCGGCGGTCCGCGGTCGCCGATGATCTCCGATCCATAACGAAATGAGCTTTCATCGCAGTTGCGACGTGCAAATGTGTGGCCGTAAGTGAGCGATGCGGACATGACAAGTCGGGATAAATCGTCCATTGAAATGCGTGCTTGCTCCTGTTGTGCCGCAAAATTGCAGGCGAATCACCTGATGGGGCGTCAGTCGATTGAAGATCGCTATGGCTTGAAGAGAGCTGTTAGCGTGCAAAAAGTTTGCGAGCTCAAAGGGCTCGCCTTTTTTTCGGGCTCCACGAGCAGAAAGAGGTGATGCGTGTGGACGGTATGGAAACAGCACAGTTCGGCGCCGTGACCGTAGTCGGTCTGCTGGTCTTCTTCTACGGAGGGACCTTCCTGATCTCGACCCGGATCGGCAAGAAGGACGAGAACGCCGACGGGTACATGACCGGCGGGAACAACATCGGTTTCGGTATCTCCGCCGCCAGCATGACGGCGACCTGGATCTGGGCGTCCTCGATGTACGCATCCGCCACATCCGGTTACAGCTACGGGATATCGGGGCCCATCCACTACGGGCTCTGGGGCGCCCTGATGATCCTCTTCATCTACCCCTTCGGTAAGCGCATCCGCAGCGTCGCCCCGAAGGCGCACACGCTGGCCGAGGTCATGTACGCCCGGCACGGCCGCTCCAGCCAGCTGATGCTCGCCGGCTCCAACATCGTCGGCAGTCTGATCAGCCTGATGTCGAACTTCATCGCCGGCGGCGTGCTCATCTCGCTGCTGTCGCCGTTCAACTTCACCCAGGGCGTCTTCGCCGTGGCCGCCGGCGTTCTCCTCTACACCCTGTGGTCCGGGTTCCGCGCCTCCGTACTGACCGACTTCGTCCAGGTCGTCGCGATGCTCGGCGCGGTGGCGGTGATCGTCCCGTTCATCTTCTTCGCGGCCGGCTTCCCGGCGGCGTTCGAGAGCGGCGCGGAGAACCTGACCCCGCACCAGGGCAACTTCTTCTCCAGCGAGGCGTTCATGGAGCAGGGAGCCCCCTACATCGCCGCGGTGCTCGCCTACGCCATCGGCAACCAGACCATCGCGCAACGGCTCTTCGCGGTGAAGCAGTCCCTGATCAAGCCGACGTTCGTCACCGCGACCATCGGCTACGGCGCCATGGTGATCGGCGTCGGCATGCTCGGTGTGCTCGCCCTCTATCTGGGCTTCGAGCCGAGCGGCGGCGATCTGAACAACCTCATCCCCGAGATGGCGGCGACCTATCTGCCGCCCGTGCTGCTGGCCCTGTTCTTCATCATGATCATCGGCGCGCTGTCCTCCACCGCCGACTCCGACCTCTCCGCCCTGTCCTCGATCATGATGGCCGACGTCTACGGACAGAACATGGCGGGCAAGGAGAAGGCCGACCCCAGGACCATGCTGCTGATCGGCCGCGTCACGATGGTCGTGGCGACCGCGGCAGCCGTGGCCTTCGCCAGTCTGCAACTGAGCATTCTCGATCTGCTGGTGTTCGTCGGCGCGCTGTGGGGCGCTCTCGTCTTCCCGGTGCTGGCCAGCTTCTACTGGGACAGGGTCACCAACAAGGCGTTCACCGTCTCGGTGCTCGTGGCACTCGCGGTGTTCCTGCCGGTCCGCTTCAGCTGGATTCCCGTGGACGGTGTCTTCGGCATCGTCGTGGACGTGCTGGCGGTCCTCGGTGTCGGTGTGGTCCTCGGCCTGATGGTGTTCGGATTCCTGGGGCCCAAGGCGGCGAGGATCGTGGGCGTGCTGGCGACAGTGGCCTGCGCGCCGTTCGCCATCGGGTCGCTCCACGAGTACGCGACACTGTGCGGCTCGCTCGTCGCCTACTCCGTGAGCACCGCCATCTGCTGGGCGATGTCGATGGGCCGGGGCGAACGCTTCGACTTCGCCGTCATCGCGCAGCGCACCGGTGACTTCGACGACGGCGTGGATGCCGCTGTCCCGGAACCGGCGGCCGGTACGGACGACGCCGGAGCATCCGAGCCCGTCACACACACCAAGTGAACCAGGAGGAGGCGCAGTGACCACCGTTGCCTTGACCGCGTACGTCCTGATGTGGCCCGTCATCGTGGCCGGAGTTCTGTTCGTGATCAGCCGCGCGTTCTTCCGCGAATGGGCGGAGGCCCGCCGCAGCGGCAAGGACATGATCTGAGTCAGGCGGGACTCGAACCGCTCCCGGGTGAGGCCTCGGCCTCCCCGGGGGCCGCCGCCCGCCGCTTCCCCCGCTGCCCGTCCGTGTCCCGGCCACGCAGCGACAGGAGCAGGGTCAGGGCCGTGCCGACGACCGCCCAGGCGGAGAGCACCAGCAGGGGGCCGGTGACCGCGTTGCCCTTGAAGTACGCGATCGAGCGGGCCGTCCAGGTCCCCGCCCCGGGCGGCAGGGCGGGGCCGATCGCCCGCCAGAAGTCGGGCAGCATCGGCAGCGGGAAGGCGCCGCCCGCGCTCGGATTGCCCGCGATCACGATCAGCAGGACGGCCAGGCCGATGCCGATGATGCCGGTGAGCGCCTCCAGGGCGAGTGTGATCATGCCGGTCGCGAAGACGATCAGCGCACCCAGGCCTGCCAGGCCCCAGAAGCTGCCCGGGAGTGCGCCGAGCACCGGGCCGATGATGATCGCGCCCCCGATCCCGCCCGCGATCGAGTACAGCGCCATGGCCGCGGTGCGGATCACCGCGCGCTGCCGGTTGGCGGGTTTGGCGCCCGCGCTGATCGCCAGGATCGATGCGCAGAGGTACCCGCCGACGCACCAGCCCACGACCAGGTAGAACGACGAGAGGCCGTTGAAGTCGCCCGAGGACGCGGGTGCCACGTCCACGGTCCGCACCGTGCGGTGCTGGGACCCCTCCGCCTCCTTGAGGATCTTGGTCAGCGTGTTGGCCAGCACGGTGCCGCCGCCGGATGCGACGAGCGCGGTGTCGGTCGACCCCGTGGGGCTGACGATCAGGGCGCCGTCGATGTCGCGGTTCTCGATCTGCCGGCGGGCCTCCGCCTCGCTCGACACGGCGCGCGGATCGAGCGGGCCGCCGGGCAGGCCGTCCAGCCGGCTGACGAGCTGTCCTGACGTCTGCTTCGGGGCGACGACCCCGAGGGGTACGTCCGTCGGGTCGGGCCTGTGCAGTGCGCCGACGTAGGAGGCGATGAACAGCAGCTGCAGTGCCAGTACGCCGATGACCAGCAGCGCGGCCCGTGTGGTGACGGCGCTCTTCACCTCGTCAGCGAAAGTCATGCCCCCACGGTCAGGCCGGGGCACCGCTCACGCAGGCGGGGCGGGCCGAATGGCGGAGTGGTGGCAGCGCCCCGGTATCGCACGAACACGGTTATCGTACGAACGTTCGAAACTTGGTCTATGGTGGAGAGCGAGGGGGTGGGAGTACGGATCGGTCCAGGAGGTGCGGATGTCAGGGTTCACGCATCTGCATACCGTTTCCGGGTTCTCCCTGCGGTACGGGGCGTCGCACCCGGAGCGGCTGGCCGAGCGTGCCGCCGAGCGGGGGATGGACGCCCTCGCGCTGACCGACCGCGACAGCCTCGCGGGTGCGGTCCGCTTCGCCAGGGCCTGCGAGGGGGCCCGGATACGGCCGCTCTTCGGTGTGGAGCTCGCGGTCGCACGGCAGGCCGACGGGGCGGGGCGTACGCACAAGGCGCGCACGCCGGTCCGCGGAGGTGCCTTTGTCGATGAATCCGCACCCCGTGTCACCTTCCTCGCCCGCGACGGCGCCCGTGGCTGGGCCGAGCTGTGCCGGCTGGTCACCGCCGCCCACGGCGCCGGGACCCCGGATGCCGGGCAGCCCCTGGTCGGCCGTGAGGCGCTGCCCGCCGAAGGGCTCACCGTGCTGCTCGGCCCCGCATCCGAGGTGGGCGCCGCGCTGGCCGCGGGCCGCCCCGACCGGGCCGCCGCGCTGCTCGCCCCCTGGCGGGAGATCTACGGTGACGCCCTGCGTCTCGAAGCCGTCCACCACGGCCGCGAGGGCTCGGGACCCGGATCGCTGCGGCTCGCCGCCCGTACCGTCGGCTTCGCCGCCGAGCAGGGGGTGCGGGCCGTGCTGACCAACGCCGTCCGGTACGCCGATCCCGGGCAGGGCCCCGTCGCCGACGTGCTCGACTCGGCCCGCCGGCTCGTCCCCGTCGACCCCCGCCGCTCGCCGCTCGACAGCGGGCAGCGCTGGCTCAAGGACGCCCACGCGATGCGGGAGACCGCCGAGCGGATCACCTCGGCCGCGGGGCTCGGGCGGGACGCGGGGGAACGGCTGCTGGCCGAGACCCGGCGCACCGCCGACGCCTGCCGTGTCGACCCCGAGGGTGACCTGGGGCTCGGCGGCGTCCACTTCCCCGAACCGCACCTCGTCGGCGCGGGGCGGCGCACCGCCCAGCGGGTGCTGGCCTCCCGCGCCGCCGCAGGCATGGTGCGGCACGGCTACGACCGCAGGCGCGACTACTGGGACCGGATGCGCCGTGAGCTGGACATCATCGCCCACCACGGTTTCGCCTCCTACTTCCTGACGGTCTCCCAGGTCGTCGACGACGTGAAAGGGATGGGCATACGGGTCGCCGCGCGCGGCTCAGGGGCCGGCTCCCTGGTCAACCATCTGCTCGGCATCGCCCACGCCGACCCGGTCGAGCACGGGCTGCTCATGGAGCGCTTCCTCTCCGAGCGGCGCTTCGTGCTGCCCGACATCGACATCGACGTGGAGTCCGCCCGCCGCCTGGACGTCTACCGCGCGATCATCGACCGCTTCGGCGCCGAGAGGGTCGCGGCCGTCTCCATGCCCGAGACCTACCGGGTGCGCCACGCCATCCGCGATGTCGGCGCCGCGCTCTCCATGGACCCGGCCGAGACCGACCGGCTCGCCAAGGCCTTCCCGCACATCCGGGCCAGGGACGCCCGCGCCGCGATGGAGGAACTGCCCGAACTGCGCGCCGTGGCCGGGCAGAAGGAGAAGTACGGCCGGCTCTGGGATCTGGTGGAGTCGCTGGACGCACTGCCGCGCGGCATCGCCATGCACCCGTGCGGGGTGCTCCTCTCGGACGACTCGCTGCTGCGGCGTACGCCGGTCGTACCCACCAGCGGCGAGATCCCCCACGGCCCCGACGGCACGGGCGGCGGCCCCTTCCCGATGGCCCAGTTCGACAAGGACGACGTGGAGCACCTCGGGCTGCTCAAGCTCGATGTGCTCGGTGTGCGGATGCAGTCGGCGATGGCGCACGCGGTGACCGAGGTGAAGCGGGCCTCGGGGCGTGAGGTCGACCTGGACGCCGTACCGCAGGACGACCCGGAGACGTACCGGCTGATCAGGAGCGCCGAGACGCTGGGCTGCTTCCAGATCGAGTCGCCGGGCCAGCGCGACCTGGTCGGCCGGCTCCAGCCCGCCACCTTCCACGACCTGGTGGTCGACATCTCGCTGTTCCGGCCCGGGCCGGTCGCCGCCGACATGGTGCGGCCGTTCATCGAGGCCAGACACGGCCGCGCCCCCGTGCGCTATCCGCACCCCGACCTAGAGGATCCGCTGCGCGACACCTACGGGGTGGTCGTCTTCCATGAGCAGATCATCGAGATGGTGGACATCATGACCGGCTGCGGACGCGGCGAGGCCGACCGGGTGCGGCGCGGGCTCTCCGACCCCGAGTCGCAGGCCCGGATCAGGGTCTGGTTCGCGCAGCGGGCGGCCCGGCGGAAGTACGACGTCGAGGTGATCGCCCGCGCCTGGGAGATCATCGAGGCGTTCGGGAGCTACGGCTTCTGCAAGGCGCACGCGGTCGCCTTCGCCGTGCCGACGTACCAGTCGGCCTGGCTCAAGGCGCACCACCCGGCGGCCTTCTACGCCGGGCTGCTCACGCACGACCCCGGGATGTACCCGAAGCGGCTGCTGCTCGCGGACGCGCGGCGGCGCGGGGTGCCGGTGCTGCCGCTGGATGTGAACCGGTCGGCGGCAGCCCATCGGATCGAACTGGTGTCTGGCGATAATGGCGGTAAATGGGGATTGAGGCTGGCCCTTTCGGACGTCCACGGCATCAGTGAGGCCGAAGTCGCCCGGATCGAGGCCGGACAGCCCTACACCTCGCTGCTGGACTTCTGGCAGCGGGCCAGGCCGGGAAAGCCGGCCGCGGAACGGCTGGCCCAGGTCGGCGCGCTGGACGCCTTCGGCGCCAACCGCCGCGATCTGCTGCTGCATCTGACCGAACTCCACCGCGCCCAGCGGAGCTCGGGTTCCGGCGCGGCGGGCGCCCAGCTCCCGCTCGGCGGCGGACACAGGACCGGCACCGTCGGACTGCCCGACCTCAACGAGGCCGAACGCCTCAGCGCCGAGCTCGGCGTCCTCGGCATGGACGTCTCACGCCATCTGATGGGCGATCACCACGCCTTCCTGGAGGAGCTCGGCGCGGTCTCCGCCAAGCGGCTGCGGGAGGCGGGACACGGGGAGACCGTGCTGGTCGCGGGCGCCAAGGTGGCCACCCAGACCCCGCCGGTACGCTCCGGGCGCCGGGTCATCTTCACCACCCTGGACGACGGGACGGGCCTGGTCGACCTCGCCTTCTTCGACGACAGCCACGCCGCCTGCGCACACACCGTCTTCCACTCCTGGCTGCTGCTGGTGCGCGGGGTGGTCCAGCGCCGCGGCGCACGCAGCATGAGCGTGGTCGGCTCGGCGGCCTGGAATCTGGCGGAGCTGGCCGAACTCCGGCGCACCGGCGGCCTGGACGCGGTCGCGGCACGGCTGGCGGAGGAGCCCGAGGCCGGCGAGGAGGAGAACCCCGACGACGGCCGCCGTATCCGCCTGTCGACCGGCTACGAGATGAACCCCTGGTCCGACCTCAGGCCGGCAGGCGAGGGGACACCCACCGGAAGGAAGCTGTGGCACCAGAGCCAGGGGAGCGCGGGATGAACGGCCGGCCGGCCGTCCTGTGTCTGCGGTTCCGCCGGATCGGCGGCGGACTGCCGGACAGTGCGGGCTACGAGGGACTGCTCGCCCTCCTCGGAGCGTTCACCCCGGTCGTCGAGGCGACCCCGCCCGGCTCCGCGCTCGCCGATATCAGCGGCGCGCTGCGCTACTTCGGGCAGGACACGACGGGCCTGGCCTCCGTGATCCGGGTGCGCGCGCTGGCCCTGCACGGCGTGGACTGCGCGATCGGCGCGGCCTCCAACCCCATGCTGGCCAGGATGGCCGCACGGCAGGCGACGCCCGGGACGACCTTCGTCGTGCCCCCCGGTGAACACGCCGGCTTCCTCGCACCCAGGCCGGCCGCCGCGCTGGACGGCGTCGGGACGGCGACCGCGCGCACCCTGTGCGGCTACGGGCTCGACTCCATCGGCCGGATAGCCGCCGCACCGCTGGCCACCCTGCAGCGGATCACCGGCGTACGGACCGGGCGCGAGCTGTGGGAGCGGGCCAACGGCATCGACCGTACGCGGGTCGTGCCCAACGCGGCAGCCCGGTCGATCGCAGCCGAACGCACCTTCCCCCGCGACGAACTGGACCCCGAGCAGCACCGCCGCGCGCTCCTCTCGCTCACCGAGGAGCTGGGGGCGAGGCTGCGCGGCGACGGGCAGGTGTGCCGCTCGCTCGCGGTCTCCGTGCGCTACGCCGACCGGACCGGTTACGCGACGCTGACCCGCAGCCGCACGCTCCAGGAGCCCACCGCCCACTCGGCGGCGCTCACCTCGCTCGCGTACCGGATCCAGGACTCGTTCGCCCTGCAACGGGCGCGGGTGCGGGGGATCGGGCTGCGGGCGGAAGGGCTCCATGACGCGGAACGGGCCGCCCACCAGCTCACCTTCGACCCCGTGGACGAACGGGCGCGGCGGATCGAGGCGGTGTCCGACCGGCTGCGGGCGAGGTTCGGGCCGCAGGCCGTGAAGCCGGGACGGCTCGCGGCCTGACCCCGGAGCGGCTTCCTGAGGCCTCAGCGGCACCGGAATCTTTTTACCGACGCGTAACTTCCCCTGTGACTTTACTCATGCGTAACTTGGCATGAGCACGTAGAGACGTATCCCACTTGTGGTCCGGACCGCAGGGCGCACGCCATCGCAACTCCCTTGAGCCGCAAGGAGATCACTCGATGCTGCCCTGGACCCGTGCCCGGCGCACCCCACGCGCACGCCGCACCCTCGCCGCCCTGATCCTCGCCGTCGCCGCGCTCGTCGCCCCCACGGCGACCGCGACCGCGGCGGAAACCGCAGCTCCGTCCAGCGGATGGAACGACTACTCCTGCCGACCCTCCACGGACCACCCACGCCCCGTCGTCCTCGTCCACGGGACCTTCGGGAACTCCGTCGACAACTGGCTGGTCCTCGCGCCGTACCTCGTCAACCGGGGCTACTGCGTCTTCTCCCTCGACTACGGACAGCTCCCGGGCGTTCCGCTCTTCAACGGCCTCGGCCCGATCGACAAGTCGGCAGAACAGCTCGACGCGTACGTCGACCGGGTGCTCGACGCCACCGGCGCCCCGAAGGCCGACCTCGTCGGCCACTCCCAGGGCGGCATGATGCCCAACTACTACCTGAAGTTCCTCGGCGGAGCCGACAAGGTGAACGCGCTCGTCGGGATCGCCCCCGACAACCACGGCACCACGCTGCTCGGCCTCACCGGGCTGCTGCCGTACTTCCCCGGGATCGACGACCTGCTCACCACGAACACCCCGGGCCTCGCCGACCAGATCGCCGGCTCCGCGTTCATCACGAAGCTCACCGCGGGTGACGACACCGTGCCCGGGGTCCACTACACCGTCATCGCGACCCGGTACGACGAAGTCGTGACCCCGTACCGCACGCAGTACCTGGACGGGCCTGAGGTGAACAACGTCCTGCTCCAGGACCTGTGCCCGGTCGACCTGTCCGAGCATGTCGCGATCGGGACCATCGACAGGATCGCCTTCCACGAGGTGGCGAACGCCCTCGACCCGGCGCACGCCACCCCGACCACCTGCGCCTCGGCCATCGGCTGAAACGCCACCGCCGGGCCCCCGGACACTCTCCGGGGGCCCCGGCAGTCGTCACCACCTCAGGCGCGGTGCGCACCGTCCGCGGACCGGCGGCGCACCGAGAGGAACAGGGCGCTCGCCCCGAGGGCCAGCGCGGCGGCCCCGCCCATCGCGAGGTACGAGGTGCTGCTGCCACCCGTCTCGGCGAGTGCCTCGTCCGCCGGGGCCCCGTCCGCGGGGGAGGCGCCTGCGCTGTCCGGCTCGGGAGCATTGGCCCCGGCCCCGCCCGTGTCACCGGCCTCGGGAGCGGGGGCCGCCGCGGTCACCTCCGCACCGGTCGACGCGTCGTCGTCCCCGTGCCCGCCGTGCTCGACGGACGACTTGTCGGCACCCTCATCGATCTCCGACTCGGACGGCGCGGTGGCGGCGTCCGTGGTGGAGGGGGCACCCCCGCCGAAGACCACATCGGAGCAGGCGTAGAAGGCCTCGGGGGAGTCCGACCGCTGCCAGACCGTGTAGATCAACTGCCGCCCCGACGCCTCGGGGACGGTGCCGTCGAAGACGTACGACCCGTCCTCCAACGTCGGGTCGGTGGCCGAGGCGAACGGCTTCTCCCCCAGGTCCGACCACGTCAACGGCTGCGTCGGGTCGTAGCTCGCCTTGGTCAGGTACAGCTCGAACGTGCCCTTGTGCGGAGCGGTCGCCCGGAACCGGAAGGTGTGACTGCCCGCCTTCATGGCCGTGGACGGCCAGTCGGCGCGCGGCAGATCGAGCCCCTTGAACTTGTCGTTGCCCGCGCTGCACAGCTGACCGTCCGGGATCAGCTCACGGTGCTTGCCCGCCGCGTTGGCGATGTTCACGCCGTTCCAGTCGTACAGCGCCTGGGTGCCGCCGGCCGCCACCGCCGCCTCGCACGCCGCCGACTGCGGGCTCTCCGGCCCTTCCGCGAAACAGGCCGAGACCCGGCTGACCGGATCGCTCAGCGAGCCGTGGGCGGCGGCCGGCGCGGCGGTCAGGGCGGTCAGCGCGAGCGGAACGGCGCCGAGCGCGACGACGCGCCCGGCGACCCTGCGGCGGCTGGCAGTGGTGACGGCCATGATGATGGTCCTCCTTCGACGCACGACAGAACGCCGTCAAACTAGCCGCCGCCCCCCGGCGATCCGCACCCTAAAACCCCCAGCTCACCATGCTTATGCCGCACTTAAGGACCCCTTAGCCCACCCCTCAGGGAAACGGCTCGGGGGAGGCTACGGACAAGAGAAACGGGCATATCGGCCGGGTCTCTGTCCGTAACCCCCCACCGCCGCGGCGGGTCAGATCTCGACGCCGGGGGTGCCGTCCTGCACCACCGCGGTGGCGCGGGTGGTGATGTCGGCGCCCGGGGTGGTGACGTGGGGGAGGACTCGGAAGTCGCTCGTCCAGCGGTCCTGGTCCACCGTGACGCGTACGTAGCCCCGCTGGTTGTTGAAGAACTTCATGTGCGGGTTCGCCGCGAGGAACGTCTCGCCCTGATCCGTCATGTCGGCGCCGTCGCCGCCGCTGGTGATCGAGGTGCCCACGAACTCCGAGCCCACGGTCGCCGATTCCGGGTCGGCGTAGTCGCGCTTGAG
Organism: Streptomyces sp. NPDC048565; assembly: GCF_040650935.1. Lineage (NCBI taxonomy): Bacteria > Bacillati > Actinomycetota > Actinomycetes > Kitasatosporales > Streptomycetaceae > Streptomyces > Streptomyces sp. NPDC048565. Next base: position 182,159 of record NZ_JBEZIH010000007.1, on the reverse strand, counting down.
GTCCCAGGCGTAGTTCTGGTGGCGGTCGCCCGTGATCACGACCAGATTGCGCACCCCGCGGCTGTCCGCCTCGGCGAGCAGCCGGTTGCGCTCGGCGACGTAGCCGTCCCACGGGTCCATCCAGACCGTGGTGCCCGGGCCCGGATCCTGGTCGGTCTGGCCCATCGGGGCCTGGTTGCCGAGGATCTGCCAGCGTGCCTGCGAGCGGCTGAAGCCCTTGTGGACCCAGTCCCGCTGCCGGGCACCGAGCAGGGTCCGGGCAGGGTCGAGGCGCTCCGCGCAGTCGGACGAAGTGCCGTCGCCGCACGGCTGGTCGTCGCGGTACTGGCGGGTGTCGAGCATGGTGAAGTCGGCGAGCCTGCCGTAGGAGAGCCTGCGGTACATCTGTACGTCGGGGCCGTTCGGCAACTGGCTGTGACGCAGCGGCGCGTGCTCGTACAGCGCCTGGAAGGCGTCGGCCCGGCGCAGCAGGAACACCTCCGGGTCGTCGTCGTTCTCGGAGATCTCGCCCGCCCAGTTGTTCTCCACCTCGTGGTCGTCGAACGTCATGATCCACGGGAAGGCGGCGTGCGCCTCCTGGAGCGGTGCCTCGGACTTGTAGAGGCCGTACTGGAGGCGGTAGCGGGCGAGGTCCAGGGTCTCCGTGTGGAACTTCGGGTCCGTCTCCACGCCGCGCTTGTTCGTCTTGACGCCGGACTCGTAGAGGTAGTCACCCAGGTGCACCACCAGGTCCAGGTCCTCCTGCGCCATGTGGTGGTACGCGGTGAAGTAGCCGTCCTGCCAGGCCTGGCAGGAGGCGAAGGCGAACTTCAGGTCGCGCGGGTCGTCCGAGGGGGCGGGGGTGGTGCGCGTACGGCCCACGGGGGAGATCGCGGAGCCGGCCTTGAAGCGGAACCAGTAGGTGCGGTCGGGTGCGAGCCCGTGCACCTCGGGGTGGACGGAGTGCGCCAGTTCGGGGGTCGCGACGACACTGCCTCGGCGTACGACCCGGCGGAACCGCTCGTCGAGCGCCACCTCGTAGTGGACACGTACGGGCTTCGCCGGCATCCCGCCGAGGCCGTCCTGCGCGAAGGGATCGGGGGCCAGGCGTGTCCAGAGCACGACGCCGTCCGACGTCGGGTCGCCCGAGGCGACACCCAGGGTGAACGGGTCACCCTTCAGGGTGGGCGCGGCGAACGCGGACTGCGCCTCCCACGCTCCCGTCCCGAGCATCAGCGCGGCGGCTGCCGCCCCGCCGAATCCGAACATCTGCCTGCGGGACACGGAATACGCGACCACGGTTCGTCCTCCTCGGTTGATCTGCGCCAACCTCGGACACGTTGCCGGGAGTTGATGTCATGTACACACGCTGTGTATGGCCGGGGATCGAGCGGTACGTGAACAGGGTGGCCGAAGCGGGTCCGACGGGCTGTCGGTGGTGGCTGAGAGTATTGCGGGTATGACCACGATCGACTGGGACGCCGCCGCCGACTCCTTCGACGAGGAACCCGACCACGGGCTCAACGACCCGGTGGTCCGCGGTGCCTGGGCGCGGCGGATGGAGACCTGGCTGCCCACCGGGCGTTCCGCTGTCCTCGATCTCGGATGCGGCACGGGCAGCCTGGCGCTGCTCGTCGCCTGCCAGGGGCACCGCGTCACCGCCGTCGACCGGTCGTCACGCATGGTGGACCAGGCGCGGGCCAAGCTCGCCGGGACCGGCACCGAGGTGCTCGTCGGGGACGCGGCGCACCCCCCGGTCGGCAAGCAGCGGTTCGACGTGATCCTCGCCCGGCACCTCGTGTGGCTGCTGCCCGATCCTGCGGCCGTCCTGCGGCACTGGTTCTCGTTGTTGCGGCCGGGTGGGCGGCTGGTGCTGATCGAAGGGGTGTGGGACGGCACGGGGATCTCCGCGGCCGACCTCATGGCGCTGCTGGGTGGGCACACGGAGCGTGTCCACCACGAGCCGCTCTCCGGGGACTCCAGCCTCTGGGGCAAGGAGGTCGACGACGAGAGGTACGCCCTGGTGGCCCGCGCCGAACCGCCGCACCGGCACACCGAGGTCGTCGACGTCCACCTCATCCTGCGCAGGGGATCCGACGTGCTGCTCGCCCGGCGGGCCGGCACCGGGTACGCGGACGGGCTGCTCCACGCCCCGTCGGGACACGCGGAGGACGGCGAGGACGTCCGGGCGGCGATGGTCAGGGAGGCGGCCGAGGAGATCGGCGTCACGCTGGACCCGGACGAGCTCCGGGTGGCCCTGGTCATGCAGCACAGGGGGCCGGGCGGCAGCCCCAGGATGGGCTGGTTCTTCGAGGCGGACCACGACCCCGCGCGCCCGCCCCGCAACGCGGAGCCGGACAAGTGCTCCGAGCTGGACTGGTTCCCCCTGGACGCGCTGCCCGACGACATGGTGGCGTACTGCCGTGCCGGCCTCGACGGATACCGCGCCGAGCAGCGCTTCCTGATCCACTGGCACGAGGACGCCGACACCGTCGCGTACGCACCCGAGGGCATCCGGCGCGCGGTCCCGCTGCCGGTGGCGGCGGGACCCACCGGACGGATGCACCACATCGAGCTGTGGGTGCCCGACCTGGCCGAGGCGGACGCGGAGTGGGGCTGGCTGCTGGGCGAGCTGGGCCATGTCCCGTACCAGCGCTGGGCGTACGGCCGGAGCTGGCGGCGCGGCGACAGCTATGTGGTGGCCGAGCAGTCGCCGGACCTGGCGGCGCGCACGCACGACCGGCTGCGTCCGGGCCTCAACCACCTGGCGTTCCACGTCGGGGACCGCGCCACGCTCGACGCGCTGGTGGCGCGCGCCCCAGGCCGCGGCTGGCGGCTGCTCTTCCCTGACCGCCATCCGTACGCCGGCGGCAGCGGGCACTACGCGGCGTACCTGGAGAACACCGCCGGGTTCGAGGTGGAGTTGGTGGCCCCCTGATCGGTGGCCCCCTGGCAGGGGGGCCGCCCGGCTCAGCGGAGCTTGATCGCTCCGCCGTCGGCCATCAGGGTCTGGCCCGTGATGTACCGGGCGTCGTCGCTCGCCAGGAAGGCGACGACCGGCGCGACGTCCTTCATCGGGTCACCGAAGCGGCCGAGCGGGACCTTGGCCGCGGAGAGCCGGTACTGCTCGGGGTTGGCCTCGGCCCATTGGGCGACACCTGCCGTCCTCGCCATCGGCGACACGACGTTGACCCGGATCTGGTCGGCGGCCCATTCGTTGGCGACGACCCTGCTCAGGCCACGGATGGCCTCCTTGGCCGCCGCGTACGACGCCTGGTTCGGCTGGCCGTCGATGCCCGCGCCCGAGGCGAAGTTCACGACGGCGCCCTGGGTCCGCCGCAGCTCCGGGTGCGCTGCGACCATGAAGTTGCGGGTGGCGAAGAGACCGGTGTCCAGGGCGAGCTTCCAGTCGTCCTCGGTCTGCTCCACGAAGGGCCTGACCCTTGACGCGCTGGCGTTGTTGACCAGGATGTCCAGCTTGCCGAAGTGCTCCACGGCTGTGGCTACCGCGCGCTCGGCGACCGACCGGTCGGAGACGTCCCCCTGGATGAACACCACGGCATCGCCCAGATCGGCGACGACGGCGTCCCCCGCCTCCTGCTGAAGGTCGATGACGACGACCCGCGCACCGCGCTCGACGAAGAGCCGTGTGACGGCCTCGCCGATACCGGACGCACCGCCGGTGACGATCGCTGTCTTGTTCTCCAGTGACATTGCGCTGTTCCTTCGGCTCGTCGGATGTTCCGACGCCCCATGGCTCTATGACGCCGTACATGTGCAGCATACCCGTTGTGTGTATGATGCACATTAACGCCCCGGGGGAGCTCCCTGCTCAGCCGAGCAGCCCCGCCAGCCCATCCGTGCGGGCCAGGTGATCCAGTTCGTCCAGGGCCCGGACGGCCGCCTGTGCCGCCAGGGGGTCGCTGTCGGCCAGGCCGCTCTCCTCGAACTCGTCCTCGTCGAGCCGCAGCACGGATGTGCCGTCCGCCGACACCCACAGGTCCAGGTCCAGGTCCTCGACGAGGAGTTCGGCGCCCCGCGGCACGGCGGGGCGGGTGATGTCGCAGTACCAGCCCTTCAGCTGTCCGGCGGCGGTGCGGACCTCCTTCACCGCGTACCACCTGTCGCGCCAGTAGTGCTCGGTGAAGACATCGCCGGGCTCGAAGCGTACGAAGCCGAAGTCCCGGACCCCCGGGGCCGCCCACGGGGCACGGACCGTGATGCGGGTGCCGTCGTCGCCGACCTGCTCGGCCGGGTAACGGATCTTCGTGCGGCCCGCTTTGACCAGGGCCACCGTGAGGATGGGGCCCGGCTCAGCCGATCTCGTGGACATGACGTACCTCCGTGGCGCAGATCTCGTAGCCGAACCAGCGGTTGACCGCCAGCATCGGGCCGTTCCCGGCGTCGTTGCCGGTGTAGGCGTCCGTGTACCCGGCGGCCCGCGCCCGGTGCAGGGAGTTGTTCTTGGCGAGCTTGGCCAGCCCTCTGCCGCGGAAGGCGCGCAGTGTGCCGGTCATGGCCGACCAGTAGCGGTTCAGGCCGTCGGTCTGCGCCGCGCTGAACGCCGCGATCCGCCCGTCCACCGTCACGACCGTGGTGAGCGCGCGGTCGAAGCCGGGCCGCCGCCAGGTGGAGGACAGCCAGTCCTCGTAGTCGGAGAGCTCCACCGGGATGTCGCCCGGCTCGTCCGCGGTCACCTCCGCGTCGGCCTCGAACAGTGGGCGCGGATCGTCCTCGAAGTCGGCGGCCGTGAGGAGCCCGACCCCGGGAGGGGGATCCTGGAGCGGCGGCAAGGCGCCGTCGTCGAGGCCCAGGTGGAGGAAGTGCGCCGGCCTGCGCGCCGCATAGCCGCGTTTCTCGGCGAACGTCCGGTTGTGCGGCTCGTCGAGGACCCAGGTGTGGACGACGGCCGCACCGGCGCCGGCGAGATGCTCCTCACCTGCCCGCACAAGCAGCGACCCCGCGCCTCGCCGCCTCCTGTCCGGATGAACATACGGATTGCAGAACCCCTGGCCCGGCTCAGGGCTCTCGTGCGAGATGCCCACCTGCGCGGTCCCGATGACCTCGCCGTCCTGCTCGGCGACCAGCAGCCGGTACCGCCGGGCGGGATGGGCGTCGGCCAGGTCGGCCAGGACCTGCTCAGGGGTCGTCACCATGTACGGCAGCGCGGCACGCCGCACCCGTACCCAGGCCTCGGCGTCGGCCGGCAGGAAGTCACGTACCAGTACCGTCATGGGGCGGACGCTAACGCGGGACACGGCCGGGCCGCCCCCGATTTTCCGGCGGCGGGCATCGGCGGCGCGGACCACGGTGGGAGAGAATCGGCGCGTGACTCTGAAGATCGCCGTTGACCCGGACTCCGCCACCGCCCCGTACGAGCAATTGCGCGCCCAGCTCTCCGAACAGGCGCGCTCCGGCGTCCTGCCCGTCGGTTACCGCCTCCCGACCGTCCGCGGCCTCGCCGGGGACCTGGGGCTCGCCGCCAACACCGTGGCCAAGGCCTATCGCGCGCTGGAGACCGACGGGGTGATCGAGACGCGAGGGCGCAACGGGACGTTCGTCGCCGCCGCGGGTGACGCGGCCGCCCGCCACGCGGCGACGGCCGCGCAGGAGTACGCCGAGCAGGCCCAGCGCCTCGGCCTGTCCAGGGCCGACGCGCTGGCCCTGGCCGAGGACGCCGTACGCGCGGCCTACGCGCGATAGCGCACGGAGGCACGGCGGATCAGAGGTACAGCCCGGCGTCCGCCCCCGCGTCCTGCTTCGGCACCGACGCGGGGCCGCTGCCCCGGCGCAGGGCGTACAGCTCGGCCAGCGTCGCGCCCTCGCGGCCGAGCCCCTCCTCGGTGCCCAGCCAGGACACCGACTCCGACCGGGTCAGCGAACCCACCTCGATACGGGCCAGGCAGCGGCCGGGCCTGACCACGGCGGGGTGCAGCCGCTCCAGGTCCTCGTTGGTCGTCACGCCCACCAGCACATTGCGGCCCTGGCCCAGCAGGCCGTCCGTCAGATTGAGCAGCCGGGACAGCGCCTGGCCCGCCGTGTGCTTGGCCTCGCCGCGGATCAGCTCGTCGCAGTCCTCCAGGAGAAGCAGCCGCCACCGCCCCTTCGCCGAGCCGTCGTCCTCACCGATCGCGATGTCCATCAGATAGCCGACGTCGTTGAAGAGCCGCTCCGGATCGAGGACGCAGTCGACCTGGCACCAGTCCCGCCAGGACCGGGCGAGGGTGCGCAGGGCCGAGGTCTTGCCGGTGCCCGGAGGGCCGTGCAGCAGGAGCAGCCGGCCGGAGATGTCGTCGGGGGTGACCTTCATCAGGCGGCCCATCGCATCGGCCACCGGAGCCGTGTAGTTGGACCTGACCTCGTCCCAGGTGCCGGCCGCGATCTGTCGCGTGGTGCGGTGCGGGCCGCGGCGCGGGGAGACGTACCAGAAGCCCATGGTCACGTTGTCGGGCTGCGGCTCCGGCTCGTCCTGGGCGCCGTCGGTCACCTCGGAGAGGATCTTCTCGGCCAGCTCGGCGGTGGTGGCGGTGACCGTGACGTCGGCGCCCCGGCTCCAGCGGGAGATCAGCAGCGTCCAGCCGTCGCCCTCGGCGAGGGTCGCGCTGCGGTCGTCGTCCCGGGCGGACCTCAGCACCTCGGCGGCCGGGGGCAGCAGGGTCGCCCCCGGCTTGACCCGGTCCAGGGAGGAACTGTGCGAGTAAGGCTGCTCGCCCGTCGCGAAGCGGCCCAGGAACAGTGCGTCCACGACGTCGGACGGCGAATCGCTGTCGTCGACGTTGAGGCGGATCGGCAGGGCGGACTCGGGGTTGGCAGACATGACGCCCATGATCCGGCACAGCGGCACCCCGCGCACCCATGTTTCGGGAGCCGGGGTCAGCCGGGGCCGCCGAACCCGTGGCGGGCCCGGCGCGCGCCGCGCACGAGCGCGAACCCCTTGGTGAGCACCCGGTCCACGGCGAACGTCCGGGCGACCGACCGGCCCTCGATCAGCCGCGCGAACTCGGCGGCGCCTGTGGAGCGCCTGACCGTCACCCGCTCCAGGGCGTAGGGGCCCTGGCGGCGGCGCGCCAGGGCGTTGCCCACGGCGAGGGACTGCGTGAAGCCGGCCGCCCGTACCGACTGCCGCACCCGGCGGGTGGAATAGCCGTAGGGATAGGCGAAGGAGGCCGGGGCAGTGCCGAGTTCGGCGGTGACGATCTCCCGGCAGCGCACGGTCTCGGCCCGCAGCCCTGCCCCGTCGAGCTGGTCGAGCTGCGGGTGGGTGTGGCTGTGGCCGCCTATCTCCACGCCCGTCGCCGTGAGCTCGCGCACCTGGCCCCAGTCGAGCATGGTGTCCGGCGCGCCGCCCTCGTCGTACGCCCCGCGCAGCCAGCCGGTGGTGACGAAGACGGTGGCCGCGAAACCGTGCTCGGCGAGCACCGGCAGGACGTGCCGGTGCACCCCTTCGTAGCCGTCGTCGAACGTGATCAGCACCGGCCGGGGTGGCAGGGGCCGCCCCGTGCGCCAGTGCTCGCCAAGCGCGGCCGTGGTGAGCGGGGTGAAGCCGCGCCCGGCCAGGATCTCCATCTGCGTACGGAAGGCGCCGGGCGACACCGAGAGGCCGTACACGCCGTCGGCCGGGCGGCGGCCGACGGCGTGGTACATCAGGATCGGTACGGCCACGCTCGACCGACCTCCTCGGGCGTGACGGCCGACTGGATCGCCGGCACGGCGAAGGACACACCGGCACGCCGGACCCGTACGCTCCCCACCGCGTAGCCGGCCGCCGCCGCCAGCACCCCCGTCACGACGGCGCCCGCCCGGCCCGCTCCGCCGGGACGGCCGAGCAGGAAGTCGCGTACGCCCCGCAGCACTCCGGCCGGGAGCACCCGGGTGGTGTAGCGGCGCTCGGACTCCAGGCCCCGGCCCGCACCGACGCTCCGGGCGACGAGTGCCTTGGAGAGCCCCTCGGCGTACGTACGGGTGCGGAAGTATCCGAAGCGTTCGCGCACCCGGGGGACCTTGTGGTGGATCACGGCGCGGTCGTCGATCAGCAGGACGGCGTGGGGGAGCGCCCGGCTCAGCCGGATGCACAGCTCGGTCTCCTCACCGCCCAGCGGCCGTTTGTCGCCGTCCCGCCCGATGCCGGTGGCGAAGCCGCCCGCCGCGTCGAAGGCCGTACGCCGGAACGAGGCGTTGCCACCGAGGACGTTACGGACGCGGACCGTGCCGGGCGGCAGGCCCAGGTAGGTGCACCCGACGACCCAGTCGAACTCCTCGGGGAACCACAGCGGCCTGCGGCCCGAGGCCCACGAGGGCAGGGTCCGGCCGCCGACGGCCAGCACCTCCGGATCGTCGTAGCCCTTGTCGAAGTGGCGCAGCCAGTCCGGCTCCGCCACCGCGTCGTCGTCGAGGAAGGCGACGATCGCGCCGCGGGACGCGGCGATGCCCGTGTTCCGGCCCGCCGACAGGCCGCGCGGGCCCGCGTTCGCGAGGACCCGCACCTCCGGGGTGTCCTCGTACTCCCCGGTGAGGCGGCGCAGCAGCGCCGGATTGTGGTCCACCACCAGGAGGATCTCTCCGGCCGGCAGGGACTGTGCGCGGACCGAGGCGACGGCCTGGAGGATGTCCTGCCAGCGCTCCTCGGTGTACGCGCAGATGACGACGGAGAAGTCGCGTGGACTCACAGGGTCCGTCCCTGGCCGATCACGGCGGGAACGGCCGCCGTCCTGCGCCCGCCGCGGCGCTTCCCCTTCTCCTTGAGGATCACCCGTAGCACCCGGAGGCCGTCCCGTACGGCACTGAGATTGCTGACCCCGTGGATGCGGTTGTACTCGTGGCTGGGCACCTCCTGGACTCGCAGACCGGCCTTGACCACCCGGATGTTCATCAGGGTCTCGATCTCGAAGCCGGTGCAGTCCAGGGTGATCCGGTCAAGGCAGTGCTTCCAGAAGGCGTTGTAGCCGTAGCAGAGGTCGGTGTAGCGGGCTCCGAACTTGCGGTTGACCACCGTGCACAGCGCCCGGTTGCCGAGCTTGCGGACGGGCGTCATGTCGTCCGTGCCGCCGCCGTTGGCGAAGCGGGAGCCCTTGGCGAAGTCGGCGCCGCCGACCAGGGCGGAGACATAGCTGACGATCTCCTCGCCGTCCGCCGAGCCGTCCGCGTCGACCATCACGATGATCTCGCCGGTGCAGGCGGCGAAGCCACTGATCAGGGCGTCGCCCTTGCCCTTGCCGACCTGCTTGACGACCACGACGTCCGGCCGGAGTTCCCGGGCCACCCGCACGGTGTCGTCGGTCGAATTCCCGTCGACGAGCACGACTTCATGAATCCAGTCGGGCAGTGTCCTGAAGACATGAGGAAGATTCTCCGCCTCATTCATGGCGGGGATCACGACACTTACCGGTGGCGCTATCGCGAGGTGCGAAGAGATCGGCCGGTATGCGCTCCCCATGCGAACGGATTCGGTCTCTTCGACGGCAGGTCTGATCGAGGAAGGCAGAACTGAACTCATGATTCTTTTCCCTCTCGTCCGGTGGACGGCCCGCCCCCGGGCTGTCCGGATAAAGGTCCGGTTCGAAAGGGGGGTTCTCACTCCGGCCATGACGGTATGGCGCTCCGAGCTGGCTGGATGAGGTGGCAAAAATGGCCGCACGGCGACCGACTCGAACGAGTGCGGACGCTGAGCACGGCACCCCCCTACCGTGCCCCGCTCGGGTATCCACCGCGGCTGCCTGAGCCCTCCCCTGGAGCCGCCTGCGTGATGGGCCTTCGCGGGTTGATCTACGACGGTATTGACGATTGGAACTGTATGGCATGACATCCGCGGATGTCCCGCACTTTCGAGACTTCTGCGGAACTGTCACGGTCCGCTGCGGAATTGACGCTTCCCATTACGGATGGTGTGTCTGCCCGGACTGTCACCGTCTCGTGGTTGATGATCCGCATGGTCGACTTCGCCCCCCAGCGCGCCGGATGCCGGATTTCAATGTGACGTACCGCCAGGGGGGCGTCAAGAAGGCGTTGTCGAAGCTTCTTGGCATGGACACTTCCGAAATTCCGGTCGGTGCTGCTTACTACGGAGTAGGCAGAGATCCTGCCCAAGGAGGTTCCATGAAAATGTCCAGACTCGTGGCGTTCTCGTCCTCTCTCCTGCTCGGCACCCTTCTCGCTCTGACCGGTGCCGGCGTCGCCCAGGCCCAGGAATCGGCGGCCGTCGACTACGTCGCCCTCGGTGACTCGTACGCGTCAGGCGTCGGCGCCGGCAGCTACGACAGCGGGAGTGGCGACTGCAAGCGCAGCACCCGCGCGTACCCCGCTCTCTGGGAGGCGGCCAACAACCCCGCATCGTTCGCCTTCACCGCCTGCTCGGGGGCCAGGACGGGCGATGTCACGGCCGGTCAGCTCGGCCCCCTGAACTCCGGGACCGACCTCGTCTCGATCTCCATCGGCGGCAACGACGCGGGCTTCTCCGATGTCATGACCACCTGTGTCCTGCAGTCCGAGGCCACCTGTCTGAACCGGATCGCCACCGCCCGCGCGTACGTCGACTCGACTCTCCCGGGTCAGCTCGACTCCGTGTACGCGGCGATCAGTGCCAAGGCGCCATCGGCCCATGTCGTCGTGCTCGGCTACCCCCGCTTCTACCAGCTCGGCGGCAGCTGCCTCGTCGGTCTGAGCGAGGCGAAGCGGTCCGCCATCAACGGCGCCGCCGACTACCTCAACGCCGCGACCGCCAAGCGTGCGGCGGACCACGGCTTCACCTTCGGCGACGTCACCTCGACCTTCACCGGGCACGAGATCTGCTCCGGCGACGCCTGGCTGCACAGTCTGGACCTGCTCAACATCGGTCAGTCCTACCACCCCACCGCCGCCGGGCAGTCGGGCGGCTACCTGCCCGTTCTCAGCGCGAACGCCTGACCGCACCCGGGTCACGCGCCGAGGAGGGGGCCCCGGTCCGGTGAATCCGCCGTTCCAGGGGGCCCCTCCTCGTGCACCACGACGGTCACGGGCGATGCCCGGCCGCCGCTCCTGTCGTCCGCGTCGCCGTCGTCGTCGCCGCCCGCCAGGGCCCAGACGAGGCCTCCTGCGATCAGCAGCGCGACCACGGCGACCACGGCCACCAGAATGCCCGCACGTCTCGTGAGGCCGGCACGGCCGACGGGCTCCTGGGTGCCCGACGAGGTGCCCGACGAGGTGTCCGGTGACGTGTCCGGCGAGGTGGCCTTGGGATTCCCGGCCGTTGCCGCGATGGCCTCCTCCTCCTTCGGAGGGGGCGGCGGCGGGCCGGCCGCACCGCCGCCGGACGATCCGTTCCCGCCCACGGCCAGGATCCGCAGCCTGCGCTCCGCGTCCGCGGCCGTGAGGCGCTCGGCCGGGTCCTTGCGGAGCAGCCCCTCGATGACGGGGGCGAGCGCGCCCGCCCGCAGGAGGGCGGGCGGCTCCTCGTCGGTCACCGCGCGCAGGGTGTCGCGCGGAGAATTCCGGCCGAACGGGGACCGGCCCTCGGTGGCGGCGTACAGAAGCACTCCGAGCGACCAGAGATCGGATTCGGGCCCCGGCGTGCGCCCCAGCGCACGCTCGGGCGCGAGGTATTCGGGCGAGCCGATCGGTTCACCTGTCGGGGTGAGGCCCGCGCCGTCGGCCGGGGTGATGCCGAAGTCCTTCACCATCACCCGCCCGTCGTTGGCCAGCATGACGTTGCGCGGCTTCACGTCGCGGTGCAGCATCCCGGCCCCGTGGGCGCCCCGCAGCGCCGCGAGGACCTCGGCGCCGATCCGGGCCGCGCGCCGGGGGGACAGCGGGCCGTCGGCCTCCAGGACGTCGGACAGGGCGAGCCCCCGGACCAGCTCCATCACGATCCAGGGGCGGGAGTCCTGGACGACGACGTCATGGACGGCGACGGCGTTGCGGTGCGAGAGGCGGGCCGCCGATCTGACCTCCCGCTCCATACGGGAGTTCAGCAGCTCGGTGTCGGCCGCGGACAGGGACGACGGCGCCCGCACCTCACGCACGGCCACCTCGCGCCCCAGCACCTCGTCACGGGCGCGCCACACGATGCCCGCCCCGCCCTCGCCCAGCGGGTCGAGAAGGCGGTAACGATCCGCGATCACACGTCCGGTGCCCGGGACTTCGCTCATCGGTGACCCTCCATCAGCAGCGGTGCGCAGTACGGATGAATCCCCTCCAAGCTAACCCAACACGCCCCGGAACCGGCAGGATCCGGTGACGGGGCGTCAACCACCGCGTACGGGAGTGCAATCCTCCGGCCGGGATACACGAGTGTGACCGGGGGACGATAGGGTTAACCTGCCCGGGCCGGGTGCCCTCGTACGGGTGGGGAGTGACATGGAACAGATAACGGTGCGCAGCAGGCCGCGTGTGCCTGCCATCACATGTGGGAGCGGTGCGACCAGTTCGCGCCTCGACCGCCATCTCGCAGTGCTGGGCGGACCTGTCGTGCCGCAGCGCGAGTCGGCGGAAGCGACGCTGCTGATGCTCGAACTGACCTCGCGCGACGCCGCGCACACCCGCAGGAGCAGGAGCGCGCGTGTCTCGCTCTTCGCCCCGCTGCGGCGACTGCGGCGCTCGCTCTTCGGCAGCCGCCGCTGACCGACGGCTCCACGACGGTCCGGCCCTCCGCTCGGGGCCGAGCCCACGATCACTTCGTCCCGGCGCAGTGCTGCTGTCCGCCCGTCCGTCATCCCCAGGGCCGGCAGTGTTGCGTCGGTGTGCTCCCCCAGCCGCTTCCCCAGCGCCGGTACGGCACCATCGGCGTCGGCTCTTCCCCGCTGCCTCTCAGAGCAGCGCGAACTGCCCTTCGGGGCCCTCCTCCTGGTGGTCGAGCACGGACGCGGGCCGCCGTGCCCACGCCGGTGCGGGAAGCACCCCGGCCGCGTGCAGCGCCTCCCGGGTCAGGACGTCCGCCTCCTCCAGCCGGTCCCGCAGCGCCTGCTGCCGGGGTAGCAGTCCGGAGAGCAGCGCCAGGACGGTGATCAGTTCCAGCAGCTCCGACGTCCGCTCCTGAGGCCAGCCGCGCGGTCCCTCCGCCGCCAGTCCCTCCGCCGCCTGTCCGTCCGCCGCCTGTCCGTCCGACGGCTCGGTGCGGCGCTCGAACCACAGCTCCAGCACCCGTACCCCGCTGACCCGGAAGTCCCAGGCCCCGGCGGGCACCGGCGAGATCCGGCCTTCACCGATGAAGAGCGTCTCCTCGTCGGCCTCGTAGCGCAGACCGGCCGGCCTGGGCGGGAGGGCGGCCCGCACATACGGGCGCCGGCCGCCGGGCAGACGTGGGCGTTCCCCGCCGCGTGCCCCGCGCAGCTGGAGCCGCAACAGCTCCCGGCCGAGCTCCACGCCCTCGGCCCACAGCGCGGCGTCGGCGGGCAGCGGCACCAGCGGCCCTGCGGGGGAGGGGCGCGCGGCGGCGAGGGCCCAGGCCAGGACGCACTCGGCGGTGACCTGCGTCCCGTACCTGGTGGTCAGCTCGGCCGCGAGCCCCGGCGTGAGATTGGGATCCTGCGCGCCGGGCCGCCGATGGAGCGGCCGTATCCGTCCTGGCCGCCCCGCGGGGGAGTGCCCGTCGGGCAGCAGCGCGGTCGCGGACAGGGCGGGGCCGCCGTCCTGGGGCACATAGCCGTGCTCGACGGCGAAGATCTGGTGTCCGTCGGCGACCCGCCACAGCTCGGGGCGGGCCGCGTCGAGCAGCCGATGGTCGGGAATCAGCCACTGTTCGTCGAAGGGCCCGTGCGAGATCCGTACCGGTTCCGGGTACGGGCCCGGGTCCCGGGCGAACGCACTCGTCCCCGTGGACCTGCCAGGCAGTGCCGCGGCCGGGGTCAGCGGCGTGCGCGAGCGGCTCGGCCGGAACAGGCGTTCCTGCTCGGCGCCTTCCGCCCGCACCAGCAGGTCCCAGCGGGCCCGGAGCGAGGCGGCGTCCGGGGCGGTCACCCAGGAGCGCCCCGGTCTCAGGGGACGCACCGACCACGGCATGAGGTCGTCCAGCAGCGGGAGCGCGTCGTCCCCGCCGGCTTCGGCCGCCACCCGTGCTGCCACCGTGCGTCGTCCTCCCCGTCGCCACGTCCGCCGCCGCTGCGGCCCTTCGGCATCGTAACGACCGCCCGCCGTCGTCACGAGCCCGCCGGTCATGTCCCGCAGCCGCCACGAGCGCCGGGTCGCGTCCCGCCGTCAGTGCGCGTCGACGGTCACGGAGAAGGAGAAGCGGTCGCCCCGGTAACGGATGCGCGCCACATCGACCACCGTGCCGTCCTCGTCGTACGCCACACCCGTGTAGTGCAGGATCGGGCTGAGCAGCGGGACCTGGAGCAGCTCGGCCGTGACCGGGTCGGCGAGGCGCGCCTCGACGGTGTCCGTGATCCGGGAGATCCGTACGCCGACGGCGTCCCGCAGCACCTTGGTCATCGGCCAGCGCTCCAGATCGGCCACGTCGAGCCGGGCCGCGATCTCCGGGCGGACCGCGTTCTCCGCCCAGTTGGTGGGCTCGCCGCTCTCCTCGTCGCAGCGGAGCCTGCGGTAGCTGACCACCTCGGGGCAGCCGGGGAAGAACTCGGCGAGATCACCCGGCACCGGCGTCCGGCCGTGGCCGAGCACGGTCGTCCGCTCGCCCGACTGCTGGGCGACGATCGCGTCGATCGAACCCATCAGCCGGACCGGTGACACCCTCCTGGCGCGTGGCTCGATGAAGGTGCCGCGCCGCCGGTGCCTGCTGATCAGCCCTTCGCTCTCCAGCTCCTTGAGGGCCTGGCGCATGGTGAGGACACTGACGCCGTAGTGCAGGGCGAGCTGCTCCTCGGTGGGCAGCCGGGTGGAGGAGTCCTGGGGGCGGCCCAGTATGGAGGCCCGCAGGGACTGCGAGACCTGGTACCACAGGGGCAGCTTCCGGTTCAGCACGAGGGAGTCGGGTGCGAAGCCGGGTGGGCTCGCCTCGTTCACCTGATTCATCTCGTTCCCCCGATCACCGTGCGGTGCGGCCGTCGGTGCGCTCTCACGGCCGGAAGTTGCGGGTCAGACCCTGCCACACGTCGTCGTACCCGCGCTGGAGATGGTCCGCGCCCGCGGCCTGGGCGGTCGCCGTGACCGGCCAGCGGGTCTCGAACATGAACGCCAGGCCGTCGTCGATCCGCTGCGGCTTCAGCTCCGCCGCGCTCGCCCGGTCGAAGGTCGCGGCGTCCGGGCCGTGCGCCGACATCATGTTGTGCAGCGACCCGCCGCCCGGCACGAAGCCGTCCGCCTTGGCGTCGTACGCGCCCTCGATCAGGCCCATGTACTCGCTCATCACGTTGCGGTGGAAGTACGGCGGGCGGAACGTGTCCTCGCCGACCAGCCAGCGCGGGGCGAAGACGACGAAGTCGACTCCCGCGAGCCCCGGGGTGTCGGACGGCGAGGTCAGCACGGTGAAGATCGACGGGTCGGGGTGGTCGTAGCTGATCGTGCCCATCACGTTGAAGCGCCGCAGGTCGTAGACGTACGGAGTGTGGTTGCCGTGCCAGGCGACCACATCGAGCGGTGAGTGGTCGTACGTCGCCGACCAGAGGTTCCCGCAGAACTTGTTGATCACCTCGACCGGCTCGTCGCGGTCCTCGTACGCCGCGACGGGCGCCAGGAAGTCACGCGCGTTCGCCAGGCCGTTGGCGCCGATCGGCCCCAGGTCGGGCAGGACGAAGGGCCGGCCGTAGTTCTCGCAGACGTAGCCGCCGGCGGTGGCGTCCAGCAGCTCGACACGGAAGCGGACACCACGCGGGATCAGCGCCACATGGCCCGGCTCGGCCCGCAGCAGGCCCAGCTCGGTCCGCAGCAGCAGGCCGCCGTGCTCGGGGACGATCAGGAGCTCCCCGTCGGAGTCGCTGAACACCCGGTCCGTCATGGAGGAGTTCGCGCGGTACAGATGCACGGCCATGCCGGTGCGCCGCGTGGCGTCGCCGTTGCCGCCCAGCGTCCACAGCCCGGTCAGGAAGTCCGTGCCGGGTGCGGGCTCGGGGAGCGGGTCCCAGCGGAGCCGGTTGGGGTCGGGGACGCTCTCGGTGAAGGGGGCGGTGCGCAGGGTGCCGTTGTCGGTGCGGACGAAGGGGG
The DNA here is from genome assembly GCF_040650935.1 of Streptomyces sp. NPDC048565. NCBI lineage: Bacteria > Bacillati > Actinomycetota > Actinomycetes > Kitasatosporales > Streptomycetaceae > Streptomyces > Streptomyces sp. NPDC048565. The sequence goes on along the minus strand of NZ_JBEZIH010000007.1, from coordinate 166,115 downwards.
GATGGGCGGCCGAAGGGCGGATCCGGTAGAGCCAGGACCGGCGGTTGTGGGCGCGCGGTTCGGTGAAGGCCGAGCCGCTGAGCTGTTCCGCGTACAGTCCGAGGGGTGCGCGCTGGGGCGAGTTGCGGCCGTGCGGCAGGGCGCCGGGGGCGGCCTCCGAGCTGTGCTCGTTGCCGAAACCGGGGCTGTGGCCGAGATTCGCCGCCGTCTTCCTCGCCTGCTCGATGCCGCTGGTCATTGTGCGCTCCCGGTGGATGAGGAGTCCCGTGGATCCCCTGACGAAGAATCCTATGGATCACCGTAGGAATCGAAACGTGGCCCGTCAACGGCATAAGGGCATCATGGAGCCGTGTCCCACGCTCATACGAACCTCCGACGCGTCCCCGTGCAGCAGCGCAGCGCCGACCGTCTCGCCCGTATCCTCGACGCCGGCGCCGAGCTGCTCGACGAGACCGGCTACGAGCAGCTCTCCACCCGGGCGGTGGCCGACCGGGCCGGTGTGCCCATCGGCTCCGTCTACCGCTTCTTCCCCAACAAGAGAGCGCTGGTCGACGCCCTGGCCGAGCGCAACCTCGAGGTCTACGCCGGGCGGATCGTCGCCCGCCTCGAAGCGATCCCGGAGCGGGAGTGGCGCGAGGCCATCGACGCCGTACTCGACGAGTACCTGGCGATGAAGCGCTCCGTCGCCGGGTTCTCCCTCGTCGACTTCGGCCCTCCCGTGCCCGCATCGGGGCCGATCGACGTGGAGGCGAACCGGCGCGTCGCCGAGCGTCTGACGGAGCTGCTCTCCGGGCATCTGGGCCGGGGGCGCGAGGAGGCGGTGTCGGCCGAGCGTCTGCTCCGCACCGTCGTGGTCTGTGTGCAGGCCGCCGACGCGCTGCTCCAACTCGCCTTCCGTGCGGACCCGGTGGGTGACCCGGACCTGATAGCGGAGACCCGGATCCTGCTACGGGCCTATCTCGCGGGGGTGCTCGGATAGGGGGCGCGGCGGCGGGCGGCGTCGAGCGCCTCGCCAGCATCCGTACCGGTCGGTATGCTCGGTTCGTCGGAGCCCGCGGCCACCGAGCGCGCCGCGGGACGCCGGATCACGCCCGCGCGCCACCGCTGCCGCCGCCCCGGGGAGGGCCCATGTCCCACGCATCCCGTACCGCTCTGCGCGTCTGCCCGCTCTGCGAAGCCACCTGCGGGCTCACCCTCACGATCGAGGGAACCGAGGTCACCGGTGCCCGCGGTGACCGCGAGGACGTCTTCAGCAAGGGCTTCATCTGCCCCAAGGGTGCCTCCTTCGGGGGCCTCGACGCCGACCCGGACCGGCTGCGCACCCCGCTCGTCCGCACGGACGGCGTCCTGCGCGAAGCAACCTGGGGCGAGGCCTTCGACACCATCGCCGCGAAGATCCCGGCCCTGGTACGGGAACACGGCGCGCAGGCCGTCGGGGTCTTCCTCGGCAACCCCAATGTGCACACGATGGCGGGCGGGCTCTATCCGCCGCTGCTGCTGTCCACGCTCGGCACCCGCAACGTCTTCACCGCCAGCACCCTGGACCAGATGCCCAAGCACGTCTCCAGCGGGCTGCTCTTCGGGGACGCCAACGCCATCCCCGTCCCGGACCTGGACCGCACCGCCCATCTGCTGCTGATCGGCGCCAACCCGCTGGAGTCCAACGGCAGTCTGTGCACCGCCCCCGACTTCCCCGGCAGGCTCAAGGCGCTCCGCAGGCGCGGCGGCACCCTCACCGTCATCGACCCGCGCCGTACGCGCACGGCGCGGCTCGCCGACCGGCACGCCGCCATCAGGCCGGGCACCGACGCCCTGCTGCTCGCCGCGCTCGCCCAGGTACTCGTCGAGGAGAAGCTCGCCGACCCCGGAGCCCTCGCCGAGCACCTGGACGGCTACGACGAACTGGCCGAAGCCGTCGCGGACTTCACCCCCGAGGCGGTCGCCGGGGCCTGCGACCTGGCCGCGGACGCCATCCGCGAGATCGCCCGTGAGCTGGCGGCCGCCCCGAGCGCGGCCGTCTACGGACGCATCGGCAGCTGCACCGTCGAGCACGGCACCCTGGCCAGCTGGCTCGTCGACGTGCTCAACATCCTCACCGGCAACCTGGACCGCCCCGGCGGCGCCCTCTTCCCGCTCTCCGCCACCGCCCGCGCCCCCCGCGCCGCCGCCCCGGGGAAGGGCTTCGCCCTCGGCCGCTGGAGCAGCCGGGTCTCCGGACACCCCGAGGCCAAGGGGGAGCTGCCGGTCACCGCGCTGGCCGAGGAGATCGAGACGCCGGGGCAGGACCGGATACGGGCGCTCATCGTCATCGCGGGCAACCCGGTCCTCTCGGCGCCCGACGGGGACCGCCTGGACCGGGCGCTCGCCGACGGCCTCGACTTCATGGTCAGCGTCGATCCGTATCTCAACGAGACCGCGTGCCACGCGGATGTCGTGCTGCCTCCGCCGCCGCCCTCGCGGAGCGCCCACTTCGACTTCGCCTTCAATTCCCTGGCCGTCCGCAACCAGGTCCGCTACAGCCCTCCCGCGGTCCCGCTGGAGGAGGGGGCGATGGACGAGGGCGAGATCCTCGCCCGGCTCGTCCTCGCGGTGGGCGGCAGGCACGGCGCGCCGCCCGAGGCCGTCGACGACCTGGTCATCGCCACGACACTCACCAAGGCGGGGCTCCCCGATTCGCTCGCCGGGGAGCTGACCGGCACCACCGGGGCCGAACGGCGGCTGGACCTGATGCTGCGCCTCGGCCCGTACGACCTCACGCTGGACGACCTCGTCGCACGGCCGCACGGGATCGACCTCGGCCCGCTGGAGCCGCGCGTCCCCCAGGTGCTCAGGACCCGCAGCGGCCGCATCGAGCTGTTCCCCGCGCCGATCGCAGCCGATCTTCCCCGGCTCCGCGCCTCGCTCGACGCCAGGCCCGCGGGTCTCGTCCTGGTCGGGCGGCGGCATCTGCGGTCCAACAACAGTTGGATGCACAACGTCGCCTCGCTGCGCGGCGGCTCGAACGTCTGCACCCTCCAGATCCACCCCGAGGACGCGGCCCGGATCGGACTCGCGGCGGGCGACACCGCCCGGATCACCGCGGCGGGCGGCGAGGTCGAGGCCCCGGCCGAGATCACCGACGCGGTACGGGCCGGGGTCGTGAGCCTCCCGCACGGCTGGGGCCACAGCCGGCCCGGCACTCGTATGTCGGTGGCCGGGGCGGATCCCGGCGTCAATGTGAACCAGCTCCTGGACGGCACCCTTCTGGACCCGCTGTCCGGCACCGCGGTGCTCAACGCCGTCCCGGTCTCCGTGACCTGTGTCTCGGGTGGTTCCCTGGCGTCATAAAACTAACAGCGCTAATTTAGGCCGGGACGGCATCCGTCCGTACGACGACGCAGGGTTCGGCGGCAGGCGCAGCGAGTACGGCAGGCACAGCGAGCACGGGAGGAACAGCCATGAAGGCGCACGACGGGATGTACATCGGCGGGGAGTGGCGGCCCGCGTCAGGACAGGACACGATCGCGGTCGTGAACCCGGCCGACGAGCAGGTCATCGGCCATGTCCCGGCGGGCACCGCCGACGACGTGGACGCCGCGGTACGTGCCGCGCGCGCCGCTTTCCCCGGCTGGGCCGCCACCCCGCCCGCCGAGCGCGCCGCGAGGATCACCGCGCTGCGCGACGTGCTCGCCGCCCGTAAGGACGAGATCGCCGAGACCGTCACCGCCGAGCTCGGCTCGCCACTGCCGCTGTCGCAGACGGTCCACGCGGGCCTCCCGGTGCTGGTCGCCGGCTCGTACGCCGAGCTGGCCGCCTCCTACGCCTTCGAGGAGAAGCTCGGCAACTCCACGGTCCTGCTGGAGCCCGTCGGCGTCGTCGGCGCCATCACGCCCTGGAACTACCCGCTCCACCAGATCGTCGCCAAGGTGGCCCCCGCACTGGCCGCGGGCTGCACCGTCGTCCTGAAGCCGGCCGAGGACACCCCGCTCACCGCGCAGCTCTTCGCCGAGGCGACCCAGGAGGCGGGCCTGCCGGCCGGTGTCTTCAACCTGGTCACCGGCATCGGGGCGGTCGCGGGAGAGGCGCTCGCCGGACACGAGGACGTCGACCTGGTCTCGTTCACCGGGTCCACGGCCGTCGGCAGGCGGATCGGGGCGACCGCCGGAGCTGCGGTCAAGCGCGTCGCGCTGGAGCTGGGCGGCAAGTCCGCCAATGTGATCCTGCCCGGCGCCGACCTCGCCAAGGCGGTCAACGTCGGCGTGGCCAACGTGATGTCCAACTCCGGCCAGACGTGCAGCGCGTGGACCCGGATGCTGGTCGACGCCGACCGGTACGAGGAGGCCGTGAGCCTCGCCGCCACGGCCGTGGCCAAGTACGTACCGGGCGAGCGGGTCGGCCCCGTCGTCAACGCCAAGCAGCAGGCCCGGGTGCGGGGTTACATCGAGAAGGGCATCGAGGAGGGTGCCCGCCTCGTCGCCGGCGGCCCCGACGCACCCAAGGACCTGGGCTACTACGTCAGCCCCACCGTGTTCGCCGACGTCACACCCGCCATGACCATCGCGCAGGAGGAGATCTTCGGCCCGGTGCTCTCGATCCTGCGGTACGAGGACGTGGACGACGCCCTGAGGATCGCCAACGACACCGTGTACGGGCTGGCCGGCGCGGTCTGGGGCGCGGACGACGAGGAGGCCGTGGCCTTCGCCCGCCGCATGGACACCGGACAGGTCGACATCAACGGCGGACGCTTCAACCCGCTGGCGCCCTTCGGCGGTTACAAGCAGTCGGGGGTGGGCCGCGAGCTCGGCCCGCACGGTCTCTCCGAGTACCTCCAGACCAAGTCCCTCCAGTTCTGAGTGCCTCTCCGAGTGCCTCGCACTCCGAGCTCCGGTTCTGATCCGCACGCCGATCCATCGAGGAGTCTGTTCGTGGTCCGCGCCGCCGTACTGCCCGCCGTCGGAGCTCCGCTGGAGATCACCGACATCGAACTCCCGGAGCCTGGACCCGGACAGGTGAGCATCAGCCTCGCCGCCGCCGGTGTCTGCCACTCCGACCTGTCCCTGTCCGACGGCACCATGCGGGTGCCCGTCCCCGCCGTCCTCGGCCACGAGGGTGCCGGCACGGTGCTCGCCGTCGGCGAGGGCGTCAGCCATGTCGCCGCCGGCGACGGGGTCGTCCTCAACTGGGCGCCGTCCTGCGGAGCCTGCTTCCACTGCGGGATCGGCGAGGTCTGGCTCTGCGCCGACGCGCTCAAGGGCGCGGCGAACATCCACGCCCGTACGGCCGACGGCACCGAGCTCCATCCCGGGCTGAACGTCGCGGCCTTCGCCCAGGAGACCGTCGTCGCCGCGAACTGCGTGCTGCCCGCCCCGGCCGGCATCCCGCTCGACGACGCCGCGCTGCTCGGCTGCGCGGTCCTGACCGGCTACGGGGCGGTCCACCACTCCGCCCGGGTGCGCGAGGGGGAGAGCGTCGTCGTCCTCGGGATCGGCGGCGTCGGCCTCGCCGTCCTCCAGGCGGCCCGCATCGCCGGAGCATCGAAGATCATCGCCGTGGACGTGTCACCGGAGAAGGAGGAGCTCGCCCGCCGGGCCGGAGCCACCGACTACGTCGTCGCGTCCGACACCACACCACGCGCCGTCCGCAAGCTCACCGGCGGACAGGGCGCGGACGTCGCCGTGGAGTGCGTGGGCAGGCCCGCCACGATCCGCGGCGCCTGGGAGTCGACGCGCCGCGGCGGCCGCACCACGGTCGTCGGCATCGGCGGCAAGGACCAGCAGGTGACCTTCAACGCCCTGGAGATCTTCCACTGGGGCCGCTCCCTCACCGGCTGCGTCTACGGCAACAGCGACCCGGCCCGCGACCTCCCGGTGCTCGCCGAACACATCCGCGCGGGGCGGTTCGACCTGTCCATGCTGGTGACGGAGCGCATCTCCCTGGACGGTATCCCGGCGGCCTTCGACAACATGCTCGCGGGCAAGGGCGGACGCGCGCTGGTGGTGTTCTAGGACGACCGGGTGCGGCCGGGGCCGTAGGACACACGGCCCCGGCCGCGCCGGTCAGTTCGCCGTCCCGGGGCGGTGGCGGGAGCGGGTCCGTGAGACCGCGACTCCCGTCAGGCAGAGCAGTCCGCCCGTGACGGTGAGCAGTGCGGGCACCTCGTCCAGGAGCAGCCAGGACATCAGCACCACCAGCGCGGGCACCGCGTACGTCGTCGCGCCCATCCGGCCCGCGGTCGTACGGGCCAGGGCGTAGGCCCAGGTGGTGAAGGCCAGTGCCGTCGGGAACACCCCGAGATAGATCATGTTCAGCGTGGCCGACACGGGTGCGCCGGCCGCCTCGGAGGCCAGGACGCCGGTGAACGGCAGGCAGGCGACCGTGCCGACCAGGCAGCCGAACGTGGTGATCTGCAGCGGCGATCCGTGCCGCAGCGCGGGCTTCTGGATGACCACCCCGGCCGCGTACGACAGGGCGGCCAGCAGGCACAGGAGCACGCCGAGCACCGAGGAGCTCCCGTGGCCCGACATGGAGAGCCCCACGACGACGGCGCCGGCGAAGGAGACCGACATGCCCGTCAGGAGGCGGCGCGGCAGCTCCTCGCCGAGCAGCCGGGCGCCCAGCAGCGCCATCAGGATCGGGCCGACGTTCACGACCATGGCCGCCGTGCCCGCGTCGACCTGCTGCTCGCCCCAGTTGAGTACGACCATGTACAGGCCGAACCACAGCAGTCCTGATCCGATGACGCCGGGCCACGCGGCCCGGGACGGGAGTCCCTCGCGGCGTACCAGCAGGATCGCGCCGAGCGTCAGCGAGCCCGCGAGCAGCCGGCCCAGCGCCAGCGCCCCCGGTGAGTACGCCTCGCCCGCACTGCGGATGGAGACGAACGCGGAGGCCCACAGGATGACCGTGGTGCACGCGGCGGCCGGAGCGCGCCAGTCGCGTCCGGGGGCGGCGGGCGCGGCTGGGCGCGCTGTCGGTGTGGTCGTCATGTCACGAAGGTAGGCCGGGAACTCTTCGGGCCCCACCGAACTGTCAGGGCGTGTCCAGGGCCGCCGGTTCGATGCCCAGATGTTCCGTCAGGGCGCGGAGTCCGGCAGGGGTCGCGCGGACCGCTCTTCCCGTCCCGACCCGTTCGCACCACCCGGTGTCCAGCAGGTGGCGGCACAGGGCAGCGCCCGAGATGCCCGCCAGGTGCGGCCGCCGCTCGGTCCAGTCCAGGCAGCCGCGCGCCAAGGGCCTGCGGGACCCGGTGGCGAGGGGGATGCCGAGTGCGGCGAACCACCCCAGGCCGTCCTCGGTCAGCGCGAAACCGGTGTCCTGCCGCAGGAGCCCGCGCTCGGTCATCGCGTCGGTGATGCGGATGCCGAGGAGCCCGGCGAGATGGTCGTAGCACGTACGCCCTCTGGCCAGCGCGTGCCGGCGGCTCGCCTCGCGCAGCGTGCGCGGGGGAGTGTGCGGGCCGGGTCGGGCGTGCGCGGCCAGCTCCTCGACCAGCTGAGCGATCCGTGCGTCGGCGAGCCGCAGATAGCGGTGGCGGCCCTGGCGTTCCTCGGCCAGCAGCCCGCCGGCGACCAGCTTGCCCAGATGCTCGCTGGCCGTGGAGGGCGCGACCCCGGCGCCCCGGGCCAGCTCACCCGCGGTCCAGGCCCGGCCGTCGAGCAGGGCCAGGCAGAAGGAGGCGCGGGTCTCGTCGGCGAGCAGGGCCGCCAGTGCGGCGAGCCGTGGTGCGGCCGGGTCGTGCGGTGTCGTACGGGCCATACGTCCAGGATGCGTCAGGCACTGTTCGGCGCGGGCCGAACCGTCCTGGTCGCCGCCGTCCGCGCGTACTGGAGCGTGAGGCCGTCCAGCAGGGCCCGCAGGCCGGTCTCGAAGGCACCCTCGTCGACCTGCTGGCGGTGTTCGGCCAGCAGATGGGCCTGGCCGAGGTGGGGGTAGTCGGCCGGGTCGTACGCCGTCTCGTCGTCGACGAATCCGCGGGCGAAGGAGCCGAGCGCCGACCCGGTGATGAAGTAGCGCATCAGCGCGCCGATGTAGGTGGCCTGGGGCGGCGGCCAGCCGGCCCTGACCATGGCGCCGAAGACCGCGTCGGCGACCCGCAGACCGGCGGGTCGGCGGCCGGGGCCCTGGGCGAGCACCGGGACGATGTGCGGGTGCGCGGCGAGCGCCGCCCGGTAGGAGACGGCCCAGTCGTGCAGCGCGGCGGCCCAGTCGCGGGCGTCGGACTCCTCGAACATCGACAGGTCGACCTGTGCGGACACGGCGTCGGCGACGGCGTCGAGGATCTCGTCCTTGTTCCGGAAGTGGTTGTACAGCGAGGGCCCGCTCACACCCAGCTCCGCGGCGAGCCGCCGGGTCGAGACGGCGTCCAGTCCTTCGGCGTCCACGAGCGCGCTCGCCGCCTCGACGATGCGGTCTCTGCTGAGGAGGGGCTTGCGCGGTCGGGCCATGCGGCACATAGTAGGCCTGCGGAATTAAACTAGCAGCGCTAATTTAAAGTGGGTGTCACAGGATGAACCTGGAGCTGAGCGAGGAGCAGGGCGCCGTCCGGCAACTCGCCGAGGACTTCGTCGCACGGGAGATCACCCCGCATGTCGTCGAGTGGGACCGCGCCGAGAGTGTCGACAGGTCGATAGTGAAGAAGCTGGGCGCCCTCGGCTTCCTCGGGCTGACGATCCCGGAGGAGTACGGCGGCTCCGGCGGCGACCACCTCGCGTACTGCCTGGTGACCGAGGAGCTCGGCCGCGGCGACTCCTCGGTGCGCGGCATCGTGTCGGTCTCGCTCGGCCTGGTCGCCAAGACGATCGCCTCCTGGGGAAGCGAGGAGCAGAAGCGGCAGTGGCTGCCGAGGCTCACCGCGGGCGAGGCGATCGGCTGCTTCGGCCTCACCGAGCCGGGCACCGGTTCGGACGCCGGGAATCTGACGACCAGGGCCGTGCGTGAGGGCGGCGACTACGTCATCAACGGCTCCAAGATGTTCATCACCAACGGCACCTGGGCCGATGTGGTCCTGCTGTTCGCCCGCACCGGCGACACCCCGGGCCACCGGGGCGTCTCCGCCTTCCTGGTGCCCGCCGGCACCCCCGGCCTGACCCGGCGCACCGTGCACGGAAAGCTGGGGCTGCGCGGTCAGGCCACGGCCGAACTGACCCTCGATGACGTACGCGTCCCCGCCTCCGCCCTCCTTGGGCCCGAGGGCAAGGGCTTCTCCGTCGCCATGTCCGCCCTGGCCAAGGGCCGGATGTCGGTCGCGGCCGGCTGCGTCGGCATCGCCCAGGCCGCCCTGGACGCCGCCGTGCGCTACGCGGGCGAGCGCGAGCAGTTCGGCAAGTCCATCGCGAGCTACCAGCTGGTCCAGGAGCTCATCAGCGATATCTCCGTGGACGTCGACGCCGCCCGCATGCTGACCTGGCGCGTCGCCGATCTCATCGACCGCGGCCAGGACTTCGCCACCGCGGCGTCCACGGCGAAGCTCTTCGCGTCCGAGGCCGCGGTCCGGGCCGCGAACAACGCCCTCCAGGTGTTCGGCGGTTACGGCTACATCGACGAGTACCCCGTCGGCAAGCTGGTCAGGGACGCCCGTGTGATGACCCTGTACGAGGGCACCAGCCAGATCCAGAAACTGATCATCGGCCGCGCACTGACGGGGGTCTCCGCGTTCTAGCCGGCGCGTGCCCCGACGCCGGGCGCAGTGACTGGCGTACGGAGCGGAGCTCGGGCAGGCTTCCCCGCATGGTCTCAGTAGTGCAGAACGTGGCGATCGACTGTGTGGACGCCTATGAACTGGCCCGGTTCTGGAGCGAGGTGACCGGCTGTCCGCTGGATCCGGAGGACGGTCCCGGCGCTCAGGAGACCCAGGTGATGATGCCGGAGGGCCCGGTGCTGTACTTCAACCAGGTGCCGGAACCGAAGACCGTGAAGAACCGGGTCCATCTCTGCCTGCGCCCCGAGACCTCCCGGGAGGCGGAGGTCGAGCGCCTGTTGGGCCTCGGTGCCGCCCTCGTCGCCGATCGCCGGGAACCCGGCGGATCGGGCTGGGCCGTCCTCGCGGACCCCGAGGGCAACGAGTTCTGCGTACTGCGCGGTGAGTCCGACCGCGCCGGACAGCACGCATAGGCTCGTTCCGGCAGGTGCGGCCGGGCAGGGGAAACCGCCTGACGAGCGGGATGAGTAGCGGCTGAGTACGCCGACGGATACCGCGGCGCGCCACCGCGCCGGATGCTGTGGGCCATGAGCGACACAACTTCGGTCAAGCAGCAGAGCACCGCCGCCTTCTACGGGCAGGCCGTCCTCTCCTTCGGGGTGGCGATCGGTGCGGTGGCCCTCGGCATCTTCTTCCTCGACGCCGACGCCTGGGTGCGGGCCTTCCTCGCCATCGGTGTCCTGTATCTCGTCACCTCCTGCTTCACCCTCGCCAAGGTCATCAGGGACCGGCAGGAAGCGGGGCAGATCGTCAGCCGGGTCGACCAGGCCAGGCTGGAGAAGATCCTCGCCGAGCACGATCCGTTCCAGAAGGTCTGACGGTCGCGAAAGTCTGACGGTCTCAGCGCGCAAGCGCTCTAAGCGCTTGCTCAGGTTGCGCGGTATGGTGTTCGTCCTGCCAGCGGAAAGGGATACGTGGCGATGAGCACGGCGGAGGAGACCGGCGGCGACGACGCGCCGTGGAGCGAGGTCACGCCCGAGGCGGCGCGGCGGCTGCTCCTCGCGGCCGTGGAGGCCTTCGCGGAGCGTGGCTACCACGCGACCACCACCCGTGACATCGCGGGCCGCGCCGGGATGAGCCCGGCCGCGCTCTACATCCACTACAAGACCAAGGAAGAGCTGCTCCACCGGATCAGCAGGGTCGGCCACGACCGGGCGCTGCTCCTCCTGGAGACGGCGGCCGGCAGGGACGGTACGGCGGCCGAGCGGCTCGCCGAGGCCGTCCGTTCCTTCGTCCGCTGGCACGCCGAGCGGCACACCACGGCCCGCGTCGTGCAGTACGAGCTGGAGGCGCTCGGCGACGAGCACCGGGCCGAGATCATCGCCCTGCGCAGGCGGAGCGACGCCGCGGTGCGCCGGATCATCGGCGAGGGCGTCCAGGCCGGTGAGTTCGACGTCCCGGACGTGCCGGGCACCACCCTCGCCGTACTGTCCCTCTGCATCGACGTCGCACGCTGGTTCAACGCCCAGGGCAGCCGGACACCCGAAGAGGTCGGCACCCTCTACGCGGACCTCGTCCTGAGGATGGTCGGCGCCCAGAAGTGATGCCGGGCCCCACGGGCCCGGCACCCTCCGTGCCGTTCGGTAGCGGCGAGCCGCTCAGAAGTAGTACCGGGACACCGACTCCGCGACGCAGGCTGGCTTGTCGCCACCCTCGCGCTCGATGGTGACCTGGACGGTCACCTGCACGCCACCGCCCGCCTCCTCGACGTCCTTGAGCACGGCCGTGGCGCGCAGCCGTGAGCCCACCGGGACGGTCGACGGGAAGCGGACCTTGTTGGTCCCGTAGTTGATGCCCATCTTCACGCCCTCGACCCGCAGGATCTGCGGGACCAGCGCCGGCAGCAGCGACAGCGTCAGATAGCCGTGCGCGATCGTCGTGCCGAAGGGGCCGGCCGCCGCACGCTCGGGGTCCACATGGATCCACTGGTGGTCGCCCGTGGCCTCGGCGAACCGGTCGATCCGATCCTGCTCGATCTCCAGCCAGTCGCTGTGACCGAGCTCCTGGCCCACCCCGTCCCGCAGTTCCTGCGGGGACGTGAAGATCTTCGGCTCTGCCATGTTCCTGAACCCTGCCTTCCGGCTGTCGGTCGCCCTCCAGGGCGGTGTCTAAGCGCTTGCTCAGCATGGTTGTGCCACGCGTCCCTGTCAACGACGGACCGGGTTCTCGAAGTGGACCGCTCCTGGCGGGGGGCGGCCATTAGGGTTGGAGGGGTGCCTCAGATCCCGCAGTCATACCAAGAGCTCACCGTCGGTCAGCTGTCGGCCCGTAGCGGCGCCGCGGTGTCCGCCCTGCACTTCTACGAGTCCAAGGGCCTGATCAGCAGCAGTCGCACCAGCGGCAACCAGCGCCGCTACACCAGGGACGCCCTGCGCCGGGTGGCGTTCGTACGGGCCGCGCAGCGGGTGGGTATCCCGCTCGCCACCATCAGGGACGCGCTGGCCGAGCTGCCGGAGGAGCGCACGCCGAACCGCGACGACTGGGCCCGGCTCTCCCAGGCGTGGCGCTCGGAGCTGGACGAGCGCATCAAACAGCTGGGGCGGCTGCGCGACCACCTCACGGACTGCATCGGCTGCGGCTGCCTGTCGCTGGAGACCTGTGTGCTGTCCAACCCGGGCGACGCCATCGGTGAGCGGATCGCCGGCTCGCGTCTGATGCCCGAGCGGCGCGCGGCGGACCGCTCCTGAGCGCGCCCGGGACCTGTGCTGTTCAGGCGGCCGACGCCAGGGCCCTCGTCCCCGCGCGTTTCGCCCCGGTCAGTGCCTTCGCCGTCAGGACGGGCTGTGGGACCACGATGCCGCAGCCCGTGCAGACCGGGCCCGCCCATGGCTCGCGCTCCAGGTCCTGCCGCCAGAGGATGGCGGTTCCCGTGCAGACCGGGCACGTGGTGCCGGGCTTTGTGCTGAGGGCCGCGATCAGCCGCCCCAGGACCTCGGCCAGCGGTGCGCCCGGATGGACGGCCGGATCCTCGCAGTGCGCGATGCCGTTGCCGCCCCAGGTCCGCCGGTGCCAGTCGTCGAATGTGCCGGGCCGCCGCAGCCCGTCGTGCTTCTCCCGGCGCCTCCGCTCGGCGAAGCCCGCCTCGTACGCGAGCCAGACCGCCCGCGCCTCCTCCAGTTCCTCCAGTGCGCGGATCAGGCGCACCGGGTCGGGGGCCCGGTCCTCGGGCTCGATCCCGTGCCGGGCGCACAGATGATCCCAGGTCGCCCGGTGACCGTACGGGGCGAATCTCTCCAGGCATTTGCGCAGCGAGTACCGCCGCAAAGCCAGATCGCCCCGCGGATCGCGGACCTGTCTCGCAAGACTCCGGAAACCGGCCATGGCACTGCCACCTCCGTCGCTCGTACTTCGGCGTCATGGGATGGACGTACGACTGCCCGATTCGGCTCCATCCAAGGGTGAAATGCGTCCACGGACTGAGACCGCCCCTGTGGGGCCGTGTGCCGGAGTGTGGCTGTTCGGAAAAAGTGACCGATGTTCATCTTACTGAGGGGGCGTACCGCCAGTAACCTCCGGCGCATCGGCCACCCGGAGGAGCACGCATGCCCCCACGCACCAGCACGATCAGAGCCGCCGCAGTCGCGGCCGTTCTCGCCCTCGGTACCTCCCTGCTCGCCTCGGCGCCCAGTGCCGGCGCGGCGGAGCCCGAGCCCGTCGCCGTCACCGATCACTGCGGTGATCAGTGCGCCGACATCCTGCCGCCCGGTGAGAACGGCAACGCCACGCTCGTCGAGATCCTCGGCAACAAGGCGTTCGGCACGCACCCCGCGCACAGCGACGACCAGCTCGACCGCTACGACGGCCTGGTCGCGGGGCACACGGGCCTCACCGACCAGAAGCTGACCGACTTCTTCAACGACGCCTCGTTCGGGGTCGCAGCCGACCAGGTCGAGTCCGTGACGAAGCCCCGCGAGGACGTCACGATCACCAGGGACAAGCAGAGCGGCGTGCCCCATATCGAGGGCACCACCCGCTACGGCACCGAGTTCGGCGCCGGGTTCGCCGCCGGACAGGACCGGCTGTGGCTGATGGACCTCTTCCGTCACATCGGCCGCGGCGAGCTGACCTCCTTCGCCGGGGGAGCGCTGGCCAACCAGGGTCTCGAGCAGCAGTTCTGGCCGCAGGCCCCGTACACCGAGGCGGACCTGGAGGCCCAGGTCGAACGGATCAGGACCACCGAGGGCGCACGCGGCGAGCAGGCGATGGCCGACGCGCAGGCCTATGTCGACGGGATCAACGACTACCGCGAGAAGTCCAAGAAGGGCCGGTACTTCCCGGGCGAGTACGTCCTCACCGGAAAGATCGACTCCATCACCAACGTAGGCGAGATCCAGCCGTTCGGGCTGACCGACCTGATCTCCATCGCCTCCGTCGTCGGCGGACAGTTCGGCGGGGGAGGCGGCGGTGAGGTCCAGGCCGCGATCTCGCTGCTCGCCGCCCAGGAGAAGTACGGCGTCGAGGAGGGCACCCGCGTCTGGGAGTCCTTCCGGCAGCGCGACGACCCGGAGGCCGTCCTCACCGTCCACGACGGCACGTCGTTCCCGTACGCCGGCAAACCCGACAAGGCCCGGGGCACGGCCCTTCCCGACGCGGACTCCGTCACCCCGGAACCGCTGGTGTACGACCGCACGGGCTCGGCGGGCACGGACAAGAAGGATCCGGTCGAGGCGCCTGCCGAGCTCGAACCGGCCCAGGGCATGTACGACGACGGCGTCATCCCGGAGGGCTCGCTGCCCGGATCCGGTGACGGCGCCCAGAAGCGGGGCATGTCCAACGCCCTCCTGGTGTCGGGCAAGTCCACGGCGAGCGGCAACCCGATCGCCGTCATGGGCCCCCAGACCGGCTACTTCGCGCCACAGCTGATGATGCTTCAGGAGCTCCAGGGTCCAGGCATCAGCGCCCGGGGCGTCTCCTTCGCCGGCGTAGGCATGTACATCCAGATGGGCAGGGGCCAGGACTACGCGTGGAGCGCCACGTCGGCGGCCCAGGACATCACCGACACGTACGCGGTCGAGCTCTGCGAACCCGACGGCTCCGCGCCCACCAAGGACTCCACGCACTACCGCAGCGACGGCGTCTGCACGGCCATGGAGAAGCTGGAGCGCACCAACTCCTGGAAGCCCACCGTCGCCGACTCCACCGCCGAGGGCTCGTACCGCATGCAGGTGTGGCGCACGGACTACGGGCTCGTCACCGACCGCGCCACGGTGGACGGCAAGCCGGTCGCGTACACCTCGCTGCGCACCACCTACCGCCACGAGGCCGACTCGATCATCGGCTTCCAGCTGCTCAACGACCCGGAGTACGTGACGGACGCGGCCTCCTTCCAGGAGGCGGCGAGCCATATCGACTACGCCTTCAACTGGTTCTACGCGGACTCGCGCACCACGGCCTTCTTCAACAGCGGCATGAATCCCGTGCGCGCGGCGGGCGTCGACGCCGCGCTGCCGGTCAAGGCCGAGAAGGCGTACGAGTGGCAGGGCTACGACCCGGCGGCCAACACCACGGACTACACCCCGTTCGCCGAGCACCCGCACTCCAGCGGCCAGGACTACTACATCTCCTGGAACAACCGGCAGGCCGACGACTACTCCACCGCCGCGTTCGGCTTCGGCTCCGTGCACCGCGCCGACCTGCTCGACGAGCGGGTGTCCGCGCTGGTCGAGGAGGGCGGGGTGACCCGCGCCTCCCTCACCCGCGCCATGGAGGAGGCGGCCCTGACCGACCTGCGCGGTGAGCAGCTGCTGCCCGAACTCCTGAAGGTGCTGCGTTCCGAACCGGTCACCGACCCCGGACTGAACGCGGTGATCCAGCAGTTGGACTCCTGGCGGGCGGCGGGGGCGCGGCGCGAGGAGACCAGCTCCGGGTCGCACACGTACACCCACGCGGACGCGGTACGGATCATGGACGCGTGGTGGCCGAAACTGGTCGAGGCGGAATTCCGTCCGGGCCTCGGTGACGACCTCTACACGGCGTTCACCGCGAGCCTCGCCACCGACGAGTCCCCGGCCGCCAGCCACGGGCCGAGCGGCGCGCACAGCGGCTCCGCCTTCCAGTACGGCTGGTGGGGCTTCGCCGACAAGGACCTGCGGCAGGTGCTCGGGCAGGACGTCCAGGGGCCGCTGGCGAAGACGTACTGCGGCGACGGGGACCTCGGCGCCTGCCGCACCGCGCTGCTCAGCACCCTGAAGGAGGCCGCGGCCGTGCCCGCCGCCGAGGTCTACCCGGCCGACGACAACTGCAAGGCCGGCGAGCAGTGGTGCACCGACGCGATCATCCACCGTCCGCTGGGCGGCATCTCGCAGAAGTCCATCCACTGGCAGAACAGGCCGACCTACCAGCAGGTCGTGGAGTTCCCCTCGCACCGCTGAGGCCGCCTGAAGTGTCCGGCCCCCGTCCAGCGGGACGGGGGCCGGACACTCACCGGTACAGCAGGTGCTCCCGCCGCAGTTTCCGGAAGGCGGTGAGGTCCTTCGACCAGGCGCCCACCACCTCGTCCGTGTCCGCGCCCGCGTCGATCATCGTCCGGACCCGGGTGTTGCCCGTGAGCCTGTCGATGGCGTTGTCCTCCCGCCACGCGAATCCGCTCCAGGTGGCCTTGGCCGTGACCAGCAGGGCGATTCCCGTGCGTACGGGGTCGAAGGCCGCCCGGTCCTGGACGTGCACCTGCACGCCGCCCACCGTCTTCCCCGCGAACTTGGAGAACGTCGGCTCGAAGTACGCCTCACGGAAGGCGACCCCGGGCAGCTCCAGGCCGTTCGCGGCGGCCGCCCACCGATGGTCGACGCCCTCCGCGCCCAGCAGTTCGAAGGGCCGTGTAGTCCCCCGGCCCTCGGAGAGGTTCGTCCCCTCGAACAGGCAGGTCCCCGAGTAGACCAACGCCGTGTCCGGTGTCGGCATGTTGGGGCTCGGCGGCACCCACGGCAGGCCCGTGGCGTCGAAGAAGTCCTCGCGGCGCCAGCCGGACATCTTCACCACGTCGAGCTGGACCGGCCGGTCCGACAGGAACTCCGCGTCGAAGAGCAGCGCCAGCTCCGCCACCGTCATGCCGTGCGCCTGGGAGATCTCCCGGCGCCCGACGAAGGACGCGAACGCCGGGTCGAGCACGGGCCCCAGCGCAGCCCTGCCGGTGACCGGATTGGGCCGGTCGAGGACGACGAACCGCTTGCCCGCGAGCGCCGCCGCCTCCATGCAGTCGTAGAGCGTCCAGATGTACGTGTAGAAGCGCGCCCCCGCGTCCTGGATGTCGAAGACCACCGTGTCGACACCGGACGCGGTGAAGACGTCGGCCAGCGGCTGCCCGCTCTTCAGATACGTGTCGTAGACCGGCAGTCCGGTCGCCGGGTCGTCGTAACGCCCCTCCGATCCGCCCGCCTGCGCCGTGCCCCTGAAGCCGTGCTCGGGGCCGAACACGGCGCTCAGGTCCACCCGGTCGTCGGCGTGCATCACATCGACGATGTGCCGCACATCCGCGGTGATCCCGGTCGGGTTGGTGACGACACCCACCTTCTGCCCGGCCAGCAGCCGGTACCCGTCGGCGGCCAGCCGCTCGAAGCCGGTACGGACCGCCGGGCGCCCCGGCCCGTGCTCCCGGCCGGCCGCGACGGCGCTCCCGGGCGCGGCCGCGGTCGTCGCGAGGGCTCCCATCGCGCCGCCGGCGGCCAGCAAACCACGTCTGGACAGGGTCATTCCGGAACCTCCATGATCGCGTCGACCGTCGTGGTCACGCACGATAGTGCCGGTGCGGGCCGCACGGAACGGCCACGGCCGGGCAGATTCGCCGTCCTGCCGCGCCCCCCTTCCCGGATCACATACCGACTGGTTAGTCTGCCGGGAGGACGGCAGAGAGAGGCGGGAACCGATGAGCACGGTGCAGGGCGCTGGCGTAGTGGTGACGGGAGCCGGAGGCGGCATCGGGGCCGCCCTGGCCCGCAGATTCGCCGCCGAGGGCGCGCGGGTCGTCGTCAACGACCTCGACGCGGGCAGGGTCGAGGCACTCGCCGACGAGATCGGCGGCACGGTCGTGGCCGGTGACGCCTCCGGCATCGTGGACGCCGCGCGTGACGCGCTCGGCGGCACGGTGGACGTGTACTGCGCCAACGCCGGCCTCGCCTCGGGCGGTGACGCCTTCGCCGACGAGGACGTCTGGGCCGCGGCCTGGGACGTGAACGTGATGGCGCACGTCCGCGCGGCCAGGGCGCTGCTGCCGGACTGGCTGGAGCGCGGCAGCGGCCGCTTCGTGTCCACCGCGTCGGCGGCCGGGCTGCTGACGATGATCGGCGCCGCCCCGTACAGCGTCACCAAGCACGGTGCCGTCGCCTTCGCCGAGTGGCTCTCGCTGACCTACCGGCACCGCGGGATCAAGGTCCACACCATCTGCCCCCAGGGCGTGCGTACGGACATGCTCACGGCGGCCGGCTCGGCGGGCGACCTGGTGCTCGCGCCCACCGCGATCGAGCCGGAGGCCGTCGCCGACGCCCTGTTCGACGCCATGGACCAGGACCGCTTCCTGGTCCTGCCGCACGCGGAGGTGGCGGGCTACTACCGCGCCCGCGCCAAGGACCCCGACCAGTGGATCGGCAGCATGAACCACCTCCAGCAGAAGTGGGAGGAGGCCGGCGCATGAGCGAGTCGATCTACGCGGCGAAGCCCTGGACCGCCCTGCTCAGCGCGGCCCAGCTCGCCCCCGTCCACCCCGCCGAGACCGTGGTGCACGCCTTCCGCGCGGCCGTCGGAAGGGCCCCGGACCACACCGCGCTCGCCTACTTCGACGGGCGCATCGACTACCGCGAGACCGACGCACTGTCCGACTCCGTGGCAGGGCACCTCGCCGCCGAGGGTCTGGAGCGCGGCGACCGGGTCGCGATCATGCTCCAGAACACACCGCACTTCGTGCTCGCGTTGCTCGGGGCGTGGAAGGCCGGCGCGACCGTCGTCCCGCTCAACCCGATGTACAAGTCCGGCGAGGTCGGCCACGTACTGAAGGACGCGCAGGTGAGCGCGCTGATCTGCTCCGACCGCGCCTGGGAGTCCTATCTGCGGGCCACGGCGGAGGCCGCGCCCTGCGTGCGGATCGCTGTCACCGCCTGCGAGCTCGACCTCCAGTCGGCCGACGACCCGCGGGTGCTCGGCTTCGAGCGGCTCCCCGCACCCGGCGCGGGGGAGTGGGCCTCCGATCTGGTGGAGGTGGCCCGCCGCGGTCTGCCCGCTCCCGATGGCCGGGAGCTCGCGGCTTCGGACACCGCCCTGATCAGCTACACCTCCGGGACGAGCGGCACCCCCAAGGGGGCCATGAACTCCCACGGCAACATCATGGTCAACGCGGAGCGACAGCGGGCCGGCCACCCCATCGCCGAGGGCTCGGCGTACTTCGCGCTCGCCCCGCTCTTCCACATCACCGGCATGGTGTGCCAGCTCGCCGCCTGTATCGCCAACGCGGGCACCCTGGTCCTCGTCTACCGCTTCGAGGCGAGCCTCGTCCTGGAGGCCTTCGCCGAGCACCGCCCCGCCTACACCGTGGGCCCGTCGACCGCCTTCATGGCGCTGGCCGCGCACCCGCGAGCGACCCGGGAGCACTTCGCCTCCTTCGAGGTGATCTCCTCGGGCGGGGCGCCGCTGCCTCCCGCGCTGGTCGAGAGGTTCCGCGAGGGCTTCGGCCCGTACATAAGCAACGGCTACGGGCTCACCGAGTGCACCGCGCCCTGCGCCTTCGTACCGCCGGAGCACGAGGCGCCCGTCGACCCCGTCTCCGGGACCCTGTCCGTCGGTGTCCCCGGGCCCGACACCGTCGTCCGGATCATCGACGAGAAGGGCGACGACGTCCCCTTCGGCGAACAGGGCGAGATAGCCGTACGCGGACCGCAGGTCGTCTCCGGCTACTGGAATCTGCCCGAGGCCACCGAGGCCGCCTTCCCGGACGGGGAACTGCGCACCGGGGACATCGGCTTCATGGACAGCGCGGGCTGGCTCTACGTCGTGGACCGCAAGAAGGACATGATCAACGCCTCCGGCTTCAAGGTCTGGCCCCGGGAGGTCGAGGACGTCCTCTACACCCATCCGGCGGTCCGTGAGGCGGCCGTCGTGGGGGTCCCCGATGTCTACCGGGGGGAGACGGTGCGGGCCTACGTCAGCCTGCGACCGGGCGCAGACGCGGAGCCCGGCGAGCTCAGCGCGTACTGCAAGGAACGACTGGCCGCCTACAAGTACCCGCGCGAAGTGGAGATCCTGGCCGAACTCCCGAAGACGGCGAGTGGGAAGATCCTCAGGCGGGAACTGCGTTCCCCCCGTTAGAACAGTTCACGCACGGTACGAGAGGGCAGGTGGCGGCACATGGCCAAGGCGACGGACGGGAACGGTACGCCCGTCCCCCAGAGGCTGCTGGCCGCCGCCACCCGCCTCTTCGCGGAGCAGGGCTACGACCGCACATCCGTCCAGGAGATCGTGGAGGCGGCGGGCGTCACCAAGGGGGCGCTCTACCACTACTTCGGCTCCAAGGAGGACCTCCTCCAGGAGGTCTACGCCCGGGTGCTGCGGCTCCAGCAGGAGCGGCTCGACGCCTTCGCGAACGCCGAGGAGCCGATCGACCGGCGCCTGCGTGACGCGGCGGCGGACGTGGTGGTCACCACCATCGACAACCTCGACGACGCCTCGATCTTCTTCCGCTCGATGCACCATCTGAGCCCGGAGAAGAACAAACAGGTCCGTCTGGAGCGCCGCCGCTACCACGAACGCTTCCGCGCTCTGATCGAGGAGGGCCAGAAGTCCGGGGTCTTCTCCAGCGCGACCCCGGCCGACCTCGTCGTCGACTACCACTTCGGCTCGGTCCACCACCTGTCCACCTGGTACAGCCCGGACGGCCCGCTCAGCCAGCAGGAGGTGGCGGACCACCTGGCCGACCTGCTGCTGAGGGCGCTGCGGCCCTGACGGCTCCCCGGGCGTCCTGCCCCTCGTCCGCAAGCCGCTCCACGGACCACCGGCCCTCGGGAGGCTACCGAGGGCCGGTGGTCCGGTGGATCACAGGTACTTCTTGATCTCGCGCCGTGCCAGCGACCGCTGGTGCACCTCGTCCGGGCCGTCGGCCAGCCGCAGTGTCCGGGCCGACGCCCAGAGTTCGGCCAGCGGGAAGTCCTGGCCGACCCCGCCGGCGCCGTACAGCTGCACCGCCCGGTCGAGGATGTCGCAGACCGCGCGCGGGGTGGCGATCTTGATCGACTGGATCTCCGTGTGCGCGCCGCGGTTGCCCACGGTGTCCATCAGCCAGGCGGTCTTCAGCACCAGCAGCCGCAGCTGCTCCACCGTCACCCGGGCGTCCGCGATCCAGTTCTGGACGACGCCCTGCTGGGCCAGCGGCTTGCCGAAGGCCGTACGCGCCACGGCCCGCTCACACATCAGCTCGATGGCGCGCTCCGCCATCCCGATCAGCCGCATGCAGTGGTGGATGCGGCCAGGGCCCAGACGGGCCTGGGCGATGGCGAAGCCGCCGCCCTCCTCGCCGATCAGGTTGGCCGACGGCACGCGTACGTCGGTGAAGGTGACCTCGGCGTGGCCGCCGTGCGAGTGGTCCTCGTAGCCGTACACCCGCATCGCGCGGCGCACCTCGAGACCCGGGGTGTCACGCGGGACGAGGATCATGGACTGCTGGCGGCGGATGTCCTCGCCGTCCGGATCCGTCTTGCCCATCACGATGAAGACCGCGCAGTCCGGGTTCATCGCCCCGGAGATGTACCACTTGCGCCCGTTGATGACGTAGGAGTCACCGTCCTTGGCGATCCGGGTCTCGATGTTCGTCGCGTCGGACGAGGCGACGTCGGGTTCCGTCATCGCGAACGCCGAGCGGATCTCGCCGGCCAGCAGCGGCTCCAGCCACTGCTTCTTCTGCGCGTCGGAGCCGAACTGGAAGAGCACCTCCATGTTCCCGGTGTCCGGGGCCGCGCAGTTCAGCGCGGTCGGTGCCAGGTGCGGGCTGCGGCCGGTGATCTCGGCCAGCGGGGCGTACTGGAGGTTCGTCAGCCCCGCGCCGTACTCCGCGTCGGGGAGGAAGAGGTTCCACAGGCCCTGCCTGCGTGCCTCCGCCTTCAGGTCCTCCACGACCGAAGGGGTGTCCCAGGGGGATGCCAGCCGGGCGCGCTGTTCCTCGGCGACCTTCTCGGCGGGACGGACGTGCTCGTCCATGAACGTGAGCAGCCTGGTGCGCAGCTCTTCGGTGCGGGCGTCGAATGCGAAGTCCACGGGGGATCAGCCTTCCTGGAGGGTGGTGAGGCCGTGCGCGATGAAGACGGGGACGAGTTCGCCGATGCGGTCGAAGCCGGCGCCGACGGTCCTGCCCAGGGTGTAGCGGTAGTGGATGCCCTCCAGGATCACGGCGAGCTTGAACCACGCGAAGGCCGTGTACCAGGAGATGGCGGAGGTGTCGCGGCCGGAGCGGGCGGCGTAGCGCTCGATCAGCTCCGCTGGGCCGGGGTGCCCCGCGGCGCCACTGGTGGTGGAGACGGGCGACTCGGGCAGGCCCAGGTCGGAGCTGTACATCACGAGCAGGCCGAGGTCCGTGAGCGGGTCGCCCAGCGTGGACATCTCCCAGTCGAGTACCGCCTTGATCCGGTCGTCCTGACCGATCAGCACGTTGTCCAGGCGGTAGTCGCCGTGCACGACGGTGGGCGCGGGGGAGGTGGGCAGGGCGCGGCCGAGCGCGGCGTGCAGCTCGTCGATACCGGCCAGTTCACGGTTGCGGGAGGCGTCGAGCTGCTTGCCCCAGCGCCGCAGCTGCCGGTCGAGGAAGCCCTCCGGATGCCCGAAGTCGCCGAGCCCGACGGCCGCGGGATCCACGGCGTGCAGATCCACCAGGGTGTCGACGAGCTCCAGGACGACGGCCCTGGTGCGCTCGGCGCCCAGCGGGGCCAGCTGCTCGGCGGTGCGGTACGGGGTCCCCTCGACGTACTCCATGACGTAGAAGGGCGAGCCGATGACCGCGTCGTCCTCGCAGAGCAGGAGCGTCTCCGGCACCGGGACCGCCGTGGGGTGCAGGGCGCTGATCACCCGGTGCTCGCGCTTCATGTCGTGTGCGGTGGCGAGCACATGGCCCAGCGGAGGTCTGCGCACGACCCACTGCCCGGAGCCGTCCGTGACGACGTAAGTGAGGTTCGAGCGGCCACCCTCGATCACCCGGGCGTCGAGCGGTCCGTTCACCAGACCCGGCCGCTCACGGTCGAGATGGCCGCGCAGCAGGTCGAGATCGAGACCTGGCGGGTGGGCTGGGCTCATGGTGCGTACCTCCGGGGCGGTTGATCGGTCGTGACCATGATGCCGACCAGTCGGTATGTCGTCCAGTGTCCGCCCGGAATCCGAGGCGTGATCTCCGGCTCCTCACCTCGCCGTGCTCCGTACCCCCGCTGTGGTCAGTCGTCCCAGCCCTGCGCCGCCACGAAGTCGTCCCCGTACGTGGCGGACCAGCGGCCCAGCGCCTCGATCGGCTCCAGCAGGGTCCGGCCGAGCGGGGTCAGCGAGTACTCCACGCGCGGTGGCGCCTCGGCGTACGCCCGGCGCTCCACCAGCGCGTACTCCTCCAGCCTGCGCAGCGTCTCGGTCAGCACCTTGGCACTGATGCCACCGATCTCCGCACGGAGATCACCCGGCCGGCGCGGACCCGCCCCCAGCGCGTACAGGACCACCGGATTCCAGGTGTTCCCCAACAGATCGAAGCCGAGCCGGGCCCGGCAGTCGGCGAGCAGCCGGTCCATGCGTTCCCCTTCCCCGCCCGACGGGCACCGAACGGTGCGCAACGGGTCCCCTAACGTCCCCTTCGGCACGACGCTACGTGACGGACGTTCAAGGGGAGAGACATGCGCATCGGCATCATCGGGACCGGCACCATGGCGGACGCACTGGGCGGCCGATGGGCGGCAGCAGGCCATCGCGTGCTCTTCGGGGGCCGCTCCCCGGAACGGGCCCTGGCAGTCGCGGACCGCACCGGCCAGAGCGCCGGCACCCTCCAGGAGGCGGCGGACTTCGGCGACGCGACCCTGCTCGCCGTGCCGTACGACGCCGTGGCCGGTGTTCTGGCGGGACTCGGCGCCGCGGACGGGGCGCTGCGCGGCCGGCTCCTCGTCGACTGCACCAACGCCGTCGGGCCGGGCTTCCGGCTCACCACGGGTACGGGTCCAGGCGCCGCCCGTACGATCGCGGACGCCACCGGAGCGCGGGTCGTCAAGGCCTTCAATCACCTGCCCGGTTCCGTGTGGCGTCCGACCACGCCCGCCTTCGCCGACGGCCCGTTGGCCGT
Source organism: Streptomyces sp. NPDC048565 (assembly GCF_040650935.1). NCBI lineage: Bacteria > Bacillati > Actinomycetota > Actinomycetes > Kitasatosporales > Streptomycetaceae > Streptomyces > Streptomyces sp. NPDC048565. The sequence goes on along the minus strand of NZ_JBEZIH010000007.1, from coordinate 142,164 downwards.
CCCGCTGTGCGGGGACGACGAGGCGGCCCTGGGCACGGTCGCGGACCTGGTCAGGGATCTGGGCTGCGTTCCGATGACCGTGGGCGGGCTCGACCGGGCCGCGTATCTGGAGGCCACCACGGCGTTCCTCATCGGGCTCTGGCACTCCGGGCACGACCCGCGGACGCTGCTGCCGCCCTTCGATGTGGCCACGGCCTGAGTTGCGGGCGCCGGGGCACGCCCCGATCGTCGGAGGATGAAGGCGATCAGCTACAGCGGATACGGCTCGGCCGACGTCCTGGAGTACGGCGAGCGGCCCGACCCGAAGGTCGGTCCTGACTCGGTCCTGGTGAAGGTGCGGGCCGCGGCCGTGAACCCCGTCGACTGGAAGGCCCGCGAGGGCTACCTCCAGGCCGGACTTGAGGCGGTGTTCCCCGTCATCCCGGGCTGGGACGTCTCCGGGGTGGTGGTCCAGCCGGGCGCCGCCGTGGACGAGTTCGCGGTGGGCGACGAGGTCATCGGCTACGTACGCGAGGACTTTCTCTCGCGCGGCACCTTCGCCGAGTACGTCGCCGCCCCCGTGCGCACGCTCGCCCGCAAGCCCCTGAGCCTGAGCTTCGAGGAGGCGGCGGGCCTTCCCCTGTGCGGTCTCACCGCGCACCAGGTGCTGCACCGCATCCTCAAGGTCCAGGAGGGCGAGAGGGTCCTCGTCCACGCGGCGGCCGGCGGGGTCGGCTCGCTCGCCGTGCAGCTCGCCCGGCACGCGGGCTGCCGGGTCGTGGGCACGGCGGGCCCGCACAACCACGACTACGTACGCCGGCTGGGCGGCGAACCCGTGGAGTACGGCGACGGGCTGGCGGACCGCCTGCGCGAGCTGGCCCCCGACGGCTTCGACGCGGCGTTCGACACCGTCGGCGGCGAGGCGCTCCGGATCTCCGCCGAGACCCTCGCGCCCGACGGGCGGCTCGCCTCCATCGCCGACGCCGAGGTGTTCTCCTACGGGGGCCGCTACGCCTTCGTACGGCCCGACGCCACGGATCTCGCCGACCTCGCCGGACTCGCCGAGCAGGGCATCGTCTCCGTCCACGTGGACCGGGTCTTCCCCCTGGAGCAGGCCGCCGAGGCCTACCGGCTCAACGAGGAGGGCCGCACCCGGGGCAAGATCGTCGTCGCCGTGCCCTGGGACGACTGAGAACGCTGCCTCACAGCCTCACAGCCTCACAGCCTCACAGCCCAACGGCCGCGACGTCGGGCCAGGTCAGAACAGCGTCACACCGGCGAACACCGCGAGCGCGACCGTGCACGCGACAGTCGTCAGCGCATGGCGCGGCGACAGCGGGGCGGGCGGCCCCGAGGGCCCCATGGCCGTCACCCGGCGGTGCGCCACCGCGAGGAAGCCCAGCCAGGCCAGCAGGCTCAGGGCCACCGCGCACACCCCGGCCGCCGTCGCCCCCGCGTGCAGGGCCTGCCGGAACGCGAGCAGGGCCACCACCGTGCACGTCAGGGTGGTGCGGCGCCAGGCCAGCCGGGTCCGCTCGGGCTGGAGGCCGGGATCGCGCACGGTGGTCATCCGCTCTCCCAGCCGAACAGGACCACCACCACCATCGCGACCGCCACCACGGCGACCACCAGGCTGAGCAGCGCGGGGAAGCGCGAGGCCGGCAGATCCTCCCCGCGCCGCATCGCACGCTCGCACCGCACCCAGTGGTTGACGGCCCGCAGCGCGCAGAGCACCCCGGCGGCCAGCAGCCCGAGAGCCAGGCCCGCGCGGATGCCCCAGGACAGCTCCGGGAGGAACTGGTCGACGGCGAAACCGCCGCCGATGAGTGCGAGAGCCGTCCGGATCCAGGCGAGGAAGGTGCGCTCGTTGGCGAGGGAGAAGCGGTAGTCAGGGGTGTCCCCCTCCTCGCGGATCCGCTCCGGCGCGAACCACAGCCGCAGCCCGCGCACGAAACCGCTCACGTGCTGGACCCCGCGCCGCCGCCGGCCCGGTACGCCCGCAGCCGGTGGTACGTCTCCAGGCCGTCCGGCACCCAGGTCCAGTTGCCAAGACGCTCCTCCAGTGCGGCGTCGGTCAGGAAGGTGTGCCAGGCGACCTCCTCCGTCTGCGGCTGGACGGGCAGATCGCAGCGGACCTCGTACACGGCCGACCACCAGGTGTGCCGGGGGCTCTCGTAGAGGTAGGTGAACAGCGGTGTGGGGCGGGGGAGGCCGGAGACCCCCAGTTCCTCCTCGGCCTCCCGGAGCGCCGCCTCGTCGTACGACTCGCCCGCACCCACGACCCCGCCGACGAACATGTCGTGGTGCGAGGGGAAGACCAGCTTCGTGGCCGTCCTGCGGTGCACGAACAGCCGGCCCGCCGCGTCCCTCGCCTCGATGAAGACGCAGCGGTGACGCAGGCCGCGCGCGGTGGCATCGCCGCGGGGCGCCTGCCCGACGACCACGTCGTTCTCGTCGACGATGTCCAGGATCTCGTCAGCCGGATTCATACGGTCCATCCAACATCAACCGGTCGGCTGCCGTGGACCCGTGCCGGCCCTTGCCCTCCGGCATCGCCGGGTGCATCCCCAGCAGCACGATCCCGGCCACGATCGCCGCCAGTCCCACGGCCTGCCAGGCCAGGGCCCCCGCGTCGGTGTGCACCCGGTCGCCGAGGAACCCGATCCCGCACGCGATGCCCGCCAGCGGCTGCGCGGCGGTCAGCGCCGGCAGGGACATCCTCAGCGGCCCCGCCTCGAACGCGCTCTGGACGAGGATCAGCCCGGTCACCCCGAGGACGAGCACGGCGTACGGGTGCCAGCCGGTCAGCAGCGCCGTCCAGCCGTCCTCGGTCAGCCGCTTCCCGCTCACCCTGGTCAGGGCGTCCTGCAGTCCGTAGAGCAGCCCCGCCGCCAGACCGAGCAGCACCGGGGTCCCACGGGTACGCGGATGCCTGGCGCCGGCGGTCAGGAGCAGGGCGAGGCCCGCCACCACACCGATCACCAGCCAGTGCCGCAGGGGCGCCGTCACGGCCTCACCGCCCCGGGGCTCGCCCGCCAGCAGGAAGGCGGTGACGCCGCCCGCCAGCAGACAGAGGCCGCCCCAGCCCTGCCGCCCCAGGGCCTGGCCCGTGCGGCGGCGCGACAGGGCCATCGCGAAGAGCAGATTGGTCGCCAGGAGCGGCTCGACGAGCGAGACCTCGCCGTGCCCGAGCGCCAGGGCTCCCAGGACCATCCCGCAGACCATCAGGCCGATCCCGGCCAGCCAGCTCGGTACCCGCATCAGGTCGAGCAGCAGCCGGAAGGAGAGGAAATCGCTCAGGGGCGCGCGACGGGCGGCGTCCTGCTGGAGGACGAATCCGAAGCCCAGGCAGCAGGCGGCGCCCACGGACAGCAGGAGAACCAGCACCGACACGCTCCGACGATAGCCCGGCGGACGTACGGGACAGGTGAGGGCGCCACCGACCGGAAGGTTGACGTGAGGGCCGCCCGTACCGAAGATCTGACCCACAAGTAACTTTCCCGGCGGATGGAACCCATGGCGTACGACGCTGATGTGATCGTGATCGGGGCAGGACTCGCGGGCCTGGCGGCCACCGCCGAGCTCGTCGACGCCGGCCGCACGGTGATCCTGCTCGACCAGGAACCCGAGCAGTCCATCGGCGGCCAGGCGCACTGGTCCTTCGGCGGGCTCTTCCTCGTCGACTCGCCCGAGCAGCGCCGGATGCGAGTCAAGGACAGCCATGAGCTGGCTCTCCAGGACTGGTACGGCACCGCGGGTTTCGACCGCGACGAGGACCACTGGCCACGGAAGTGGGCGGAGGCGTACGTCGACTTCGCGGCAGGCGAGAAGCGGTCCTGGCTGCACGCCCAGGGGATGCGCTTCTTCCCGGTCGTCGGCTGGGCCGAACGCGGCGGTTACGACGCGAACGGCCACGGCAACTCCGTCCCCCGCTTCCACATCACCTGGGGCACCGGTCCCGGCGTCGTCGCACCCTTCGAGAGGCGGGTCCGCGAAGGCATGGCGAAGGGCCTCGTCCAGGCGCGCTTCCGCCACCGGGTGACGGGTCTCGGACGCTCGGCCGGAGCGGTCGACACGGTCACGGGCGAGGTGCTCCAGGAGAGCGGCGCCGAGCGCGGAACCGCGAGCAGCCGTGAGGTCACGGGCGCCTTCGAGCTCAGGGCCCAGGCCGTGATCGTCACCTCGGGCGGCATCGGAGGCAACCACGACCTGGTGCGCGCGCAGTGGCCCGAGCGGCTGGGCACAGCGCCCGAGAAGCTGCTCTCCGGCGTCCCGGCACACGTCGACGGGCTCATGCTGGGCATCACCGAGAAGGCGGGCGCCCACCACATCAACCGTGACCGTATGTGGCACTACACCGAGGGCATCGAGAACTGGAACCCGATCTGGGACAAGCACGGCATCCGGATCCTGCCGGGACCGTCCTCCCTGTGGCTGGACGCCCGCGGCAAGCGGCTGCCCGTCCCGCTCTTCCCCGGCTTCGACACGCTGGGCACCCTCGAACACATCATGCGGTCGGGGCACGGCTACACCTGGTTCGTCCTCGACCGGAAGATCATCGGCAAGGAGTTCGCGCTCTCCGGTTCCGAACAGAACCCCGACCTGACCGGGAAGTCGGTGCGCGGGGTGATCGGCAGGGCGCGCGCCGACGTCCCGGGACCCGTACAGGCGTTCATGGACAAGGGCGTGGACTTCGTCGTCGAGAAGGACCTCGGCGCGCTCGTACGGGGAATGAACGCGCTCACCGGCGATTCCCTCATCGACGAGGACGCGCTGCGCCGCGAGATCACCGCACGGGACCGTGAGATCGCCAACCCCTTCACCAAGGACCTCCAGGTCACGGCGATCAACGGCGCCCGTTCCTATCTGGGGGACAAGCTGATCCGCACCGCGAAGCCGCACCGCATCCTCGACCCGGCCGCCGGGCCGCTCATCGCCGTACGGCTGAACATCCTGACCCGCAAGTCGCTCGGCGGTCTTGAGACGGACCTGTCCTCCCGCGTCCTGACCGAGGACGGCACCCCGCTGCCCGGGGTGTACGCGGCGGGGGAGGCGGCCGGGTTCGGCGGTGGCGGGGTCCATGGCTACCGCTCCCTGGAGGGCACGTTCCTCGGCGGCTGCATCTTCTCGGGCCGGACGGCGGGCCGGGCGGCGGCGGAGGCGACCGGCTCATGAAGCGCGCCTGGACCCTGCCCGCGCTGCTGGTGGCCTGCGGCGCGCTCGTCGCCGTCACACAGGCCGTCGGGGGGTCCGTCCTGACCGCCGCCGTGTCGCTGCTGCTGTTCGTCCTGCTCGGTGGCCTGTACTCGCCGCTGGTGTTCCCGCGGTCTGTCGGTGCGGCCGAGGCGCGGCGCCGCAGTGCCGCCGACGGCCACCCGGTCGTCTACTGGCGGGCGGGCTGCAAGTACTGTCTGCGCCTGCGGTTCCGGCTGGGCCGCGGTGCCCGGCAGCTGCACTGGGTCGACATCTGGCGCGACCCGGACGGAGCGGCGGTGGTGCGGGAGGCCAACGGCGGGGACGAGACCGTCCCGACGGTCGTGGTGGCGGGCCGGCCGTACACCAACCCCGATCCCGGCTGGCTGCGTGGGCAGCTTCCCCCGGCCGCCTGACAGCGGATCACCGCGGCCGCCGCTACGTCCGGGAGGCGCCCCGGCCGAGCCGCTCCACCACCCTGAAACGCTCCACCACGATCATCGTGCCGTCGTCCACGGTGAACGAGGGGTCGCCGAGCGCCTCCCGCATCTCCTCGCTGTGCCAGAACGCCTCGTGCGCCGCCCGCCACCCGGCCACCGACGTGTACCCCTCGCCCTCGTCCAGGGCATGCCGCAGCTCCACCGAGCCCAGCGGCAGCACCCGTACCTCCGTCAGTTCGACCACGGCCACCTCCCGGCCGTCGGAGTCGATGAGCGCGGACCGCTCGCCCACGGGCGGGAGCTCCTCCCGCTCAGCCTCGTACTCCGCGAGCAGCCCGGAGGTGGAGACCTTCTCGCCCGAGAGCACGGCGGCGACCAACTGGTCGCGCAGAGGCCCCGGGAAGGCGAGGAGGAAGGGCTTGAGCGGTTCGCGGTTCTCCATGGCGGCAGTGTGGCACGCGTCACCCCTGCCCCACCCGTCACTCGCGTACGCGGCTCGCGAACTGCGGGAACGGTTCGGTCCATGACCCGGGCGAGGTCAACTGTGTGTTGAAGAAATGTAGTTGAGGTGCGGTCCGCCTTGACTCGGAGCATTGCCTGCCGCTTTGCTGTGCGCGGTCGTTTGCTCGCACACAGCATCGAAAGTGCTCGTGTCATGTCGAAGTGGAAAAGGAAGCCTGCGGATGTCTCCGCCTCCGCCGCCCCTGGGCCGTTCCCGCCGCAAGGGCGGACGCTCTGACCACGTCTTCGACCTTGCACTCGACGACAGCGAACTGAGCGATGTGAGAGCGCAGTTCGTCCAGGGCCGCTGGACCAGGGCCCGCTCCCTGCTCGTCACGACGGGCACCGACTGGGATCTGCGCGGCCATCGGATCCTGGCCCTCGCCGCGGTCCCGTCCGCCGTCGGCTGGGCGAGCGACTGGCTGCTCGCCGAACCGGAGAGCCGCGACGCCACGACGCTGCTGGCCTGCGCCGGCGTCGCCAAGGCCCAGCGCCCCAAGGCCGGTGCGGGTGAACGCGCCCGCGCCCGCAAGGCCTGCCTGACCGCCGCCGCGCTCGACCGCGCCGACCCCACCCCCTGGCTCGGCCTGATGACGCTGGAGCGCACGCACGGCAGCCACGAGGACACCGCCAGGCATTTCGAGGAGATCCGCGCCCGCCACCCCGAACACCACCACGCGCACCACCTCATGACGGCCCAGCTCGCCGAGGCGCGCCCCGAGAACGACCCGCTCCACGAGGTGTACGACTTCGCCGCCTGGGCCGCCGAACAGGCCCCGGCCGACTCGCCCCTCGCCGTGCTCCCCGTCGTCGCCCACGCCGAGCGCTTCCGCGTCCTGGTCGCGGCCGGCGCCCTCCCCGGCGACCCGGCGGCCTCCGGCCACTGGGCGGGGCGCCGGGCCAGACAGGTGATGAAGGCCGCCTTCGACTGGTGGCTCGAATGGGAGCGCGAGGACCACCCACGGCACAGCGTCGACCTCAACTTCCTCGCCCACGCGAAGATCTCCGAGGGGCGCCCCGCCGAGGCCGCCGCGATCTTCCACCGCATCGGCCCCCATGCGACCGAGGTCCCCTGGTCGTACGCCGGCCGTGACCCGTACCCCGAATTCCTCGCCGCGCGCACCCTCGCGCTCGGTGCCCCCTGACGCACGTTGTTATCGACGAAGGGACCACCCCCGCCATGTCGACGGGCAGAACAGATACGAGCGAGAGCGGCACCACCGGAGTGTCCGACACCGGCGGGATCAACACCTACAAGGGCGAGGAACGCGCACTGCGCGCCAACCGGCTCGGCACCCCCGGACTGCTCCTGTCCGTGCTCGCGGCCAGCGCCCCCCTGATGGTCGTCGCGGGCGTGATGCCCACGGTCTTCGGCGTGATGGGCGTGGTCGGCCAGCCCCTGCTCTACGTCATCCTCGGCATCGTCCTGATGCTGTTCAGCGTCGGCTACGCGGAGATGAGCCGGCATGTCCACAACGCCGGCGCCTTCTACGCCTACATCGCCCGGGGCCTCGGCCCCACGGCCGGCGCGGGCGCCTCGCTCGTCGCGCTGGTCGCCTACAGCGCCATGCAGGTCGGCATCTACGGCATCCTCGGCTTCGAGGTCTCGGGCCTCTTCACCACGTACCTCGACATCGACCTCCAGTGGTGGATCCCCGCCCTGGTCGCCGTGGTCGTCGTCGGCGTACTGGGCTGGCTGAAGATCGACCTCAACGCCAAGGTGCTCGGCGTGCTGCTCGTCATCGAGTGCGGCCTCGTCGTGATCTTCGACATCGCCGCCGTCGGCAAGCCGGGACCCGAGGGCCTGTCCCTGCACGCGTTCAACCCCGAAACGCTCACCGGAGCGGGCCTCGGCACCGCGCTCTGCTTCTGCATCGCCGCGTTCGTCGGCTTCGAGCAGGCCCCGGTGTACGCCGAGGAGACCAGCCGCCCGCAGATCGTCGTGTCCCGGGTGATGTTCCTGGCCGTCGGGTACGCCGCCCTGTTCCTCGCCATCAGCTCCTGGGCCCTGACCGTCGCGGCGGGCCCCTCGTCCATCGCCGACACCTCCCTCAAGGAGGGCCCCGGGATGCTCTTCGGTCTCACCGAGGAGCGGCTCGGCGCCACGTTCACCGACGTCCTGCACGTCCTGTTCGTCACCGGCATGTTCGCCGCGCTGCTCAGCTTCCACAACGTGGTCGCCCGCTACGCGTTCGCCATGGGCCGTGAAGGACTGCTGCCGGCCGGGTTCGGACGTACCAACAAGGCGAGCGGGGCGCCCGCCACCGGCTCCATGCTCCAGTCGGGGCTCTCCATCGTGATCGTGCTCGCGTTCGCCCTCACCGACGACAACCCGGTCGGCGACCCGACCGCGCCCGTCCTGCACCTGTTCACCTGGATGGGCAACGTCGGAGCCCTCGGCGTCATCGTGCTGATGGCCTCGGCGTCCTTCGCCGTCATCGCGTTCTTCGTACGCCGGGGAGCCGGCCGGGCCCAGGCCCCACGGCTCGTCGCCTCCGGACTCGCCGGCCTCGCCCTGCTGGCCATCGCCGTGTTCACCGTGCGGGACTTCGACGTCCTGGTCGGATCGGGACCCGGCTCCGTGCTGAACTGGCTGCTGCCCGGCATCATCGTCCTGGCCCTCGTCGCAGGCCTGCTCTACGGTGCGGTGCTGCGCCGCACCCGGCCCGAGGTCCACGCCAGGATCGGCCTCGGCAACGAGGCGTTCCAGCTGGAGAAGGCCGCGGAGGGCGCGGAGCCCGCACCGCGCTGACCCGCGAGCCGGTTCTTACCGAAGCGTGACGGCCACCCGCGGCCCCTGGTGACAAGGGCCCGCGGGTGTTCGAATGGGCGGGTGAACAGTCCCCCTCCCGACACCGGTGGCACGCCTGTCGGCCGCCGTCTGGTCCTGACGATGCTCGGCCTCGGCGCCGCCGGGGTGGTGGCCGCGCCCGTTCTCCAGCGCACGCTGGAGAACGGCCTCGGCGCCGTCGCCGACAAGGACCCCACCGGACTCACCGGTCTGCTGCCCAACGGTGGCGGCTTCCGCTACTACTCGGTCACCACCTCCGTGCCCGAGAGGACCGCCGCCGACTACCGCCTCACCGTGGACGGCATGGTCGACCGCCCGACGACGTACACGCTCGACTCGCTGAAGGCGCTGCCCCAGACCCGCACGGTGCGCGACATCCAGTGCGTCACCGGCTGGCGGGTCCCCGAGACCCCGTTCGAGGGGGTCAGGCTCTCGGCGCTGCTGGACGCGGCGGGGGTGCGGCCCGGTGCGAAGGCGATCCGCTTCACCTGCTTCGACGGCGCCTACAGCGAGAGCCTCACCCTGGAACAGGCCAGCCGCCCGGACGTCCTGGTCGCCCTGCGCATGCAGGACAAGCCGGTGTCCCACTCCCACGGCGGCCCGGTGCGGCTCTATGTGGCCCCCATGTACTTCTACAAGTCGGCGAAATGGCTCTCCGGGATCACCGTCACCGACTCCGTGCGCCCCGGATACTGGGAGGAGCTCGGATATGACGTCGACGCCTGGGTGGGCCGTTCCAACGGACGGGACGACGCCCCTACTGCCTGAACACGGCCCGAGAGTCCGGCGCTTCACCGCGGCCGAGCGCTGGGTGCACCGCACCACGGCCTGGCTGACACTGCTCTGCGTCGCCACGGCGGCCTGCCTGTACGTCCCCCAGCTCGCCGAACTCGTCGGACGCCGGCGCCTCGTGGTCACCGTGCACGAGTGGTCGGGGCTGCTCGTGCCCGTACCGCTGCTGGCCGGGCTCGTCTCCAGGGCGCTGCGTGCCGATCTGTCGCGGCTCAACCGGTTCGGGCCGCACGACCGGCAGTGGCTGCGCGCCGCGCTGCGCCGCGACCGGGCACCTGGCTCCCGTCCTGCCGGGAAGTTCAACGCGGGCCAGAAGCTCTACGCCGCCTGGATCGCGGGCGGTGTGCTCGTGATGATCGGCACCGGGCTGCTGATGTGGTTCACCGGCCTCGCCCCGCTGGTGTGGCGTACCGGCGCCACCTTCGTCCACGACTGGCTGGCGCTCGCGATCGGCATCGTCCTCGCCGGACACATGGCGAAGGCGCTCGCCGACCCGGAGGCACGCCGTGGCATGCGCACCGGGTCGGTCGAGCGCCGATGGGCCCGTTCCGAGCACCCGTTGTGGCGGGAGCCGGAGGAGTAGGACCGGCCGTCAGCGGGAACGGCCGTCCGATGCCGGCTACAACACCAGCGAGAGCAGCAGGATGAAGGCCAGCGAGACGACGGAGATGATCGTCTCCATCACCGACCAGGTCTTGATCGTCTGCGGCACGTCCATGCCGAAGTACTCCTTCACCAGCCAGAAACCCGCGTCGTTGACGTGGCTGAAGAAGAGCGAACCCGCACCGACCGCGAGGACGAGCAGCGCGACGTGCGAGGTCGACAGGTCGGCGGCCAGCGGGGCGACCAGGCCGGCCGCGGAGATGGTGGCCACGGTCGCGGAGCCCGTCGCCAGCCGGATCGCGACCGCGATCAGCCAGCCGAGCAGCAGGGCGGGGACCGACCAGTTCTCGGAGAAGTCCAGGATCATCTCGCCCACACCGGCGTCGATGAGGGTCTGCTTGAACCCGCCGCCCGCGCCCACGATCAGCAGGATGCCGGCGATCGGGGCGAGCGACTTCTCCACCGTGGCGGAGAGCCGGCCCTTGGTGAACCCGGCGGCCCTGCCCAGGGTGAACATGCCGACGATCACGGCGGCCAGCAGCGCGATCAGCGGCGAGCCGATGACGTCGGTGACCCGCTGGACGCTGTTCTCGGGGTCGTCCACCACGATGTCGACGAGCGCCTTGACCAGCATCAGCACGACGGGCAGCAGGATCGTCGCCAGGGTCGCGCCGAAGCCGGGGCGGTGCTTCAGGTCCTCCGACGGGCGCTGCGGAACCATCTTCTCCGGCGCCTCGATGTTCACCCAGCGGGCGGCGTAGCGGGAGAAGACCGGGCCCGCGATGATCACGGTCGGGACGGCCACCAGCACACCGAGCGCCAGCGTGATCCCCAGGTTGGCGTCGAGGGCGTCGATGGCCACCAGCGGGCCGGGGTGCGGCGGGATCAGTCCGTGCATCACGGAGAGACCGGCGAGCGCGGGGATGCCGATCCGCATCAGCGAGTAGTTGCCGCGCTTGGCGACCAGCAGCACCACCGGAATCATCAGCACGATTCCGACCTCGAAGAAGAGCGGGAGCCCGACGATCGAGGCGATCAGCACCATCGCCCACGGCATCATGCGCCCGCTCGCCCGGGCGAGGATCGTGTCGACGATCTGGTCGGCGCCGCCGGAGTCGGCGAGCAGCCTGCCCAGGATGGCACCCAGGGCGATGAGGACACCGACACTCGCGACGGTCGAACCGAGACCGTCGGTGAAGCTGGTGATCGTCTTCGCGGGGTTGGCCCCGGCGAAGGAGCCGAGGGCGAGCGAGCCGATGGTCAACGCGAGGAACGCGTGCATCTTGAACTTGGTGATGAGCAGGACGATGACGGCGATGCCCGCCAGGACGGCGATGCCCAGCTGCGCGTTGCCGGCCGAAGTGATCGGTTCGACGGCGTCCGCTGCCAGCATCTCGACGCTGAGACTGGTCACGGTGATGATCCTTAGTCGGCGAGCCGGCGCAACGCGGCGACGGCCCGGTCGGTGATTTCCTCGGGGGTGCCGGACACGTCGACCGAGACGCCGGCCTCGTCGGCCCGCAGCGGCTCCAGGGTCGCGAACTGGGAGTCGAGCAGCGCGGTCGGCATGAAGTGGCCCTTGCGGTCCGCCATGCGGTGTTCGATGAGCGCCCGGTCCCCGGTCAGATGCAGGAAGACGGCGCCGGGGGCCTCGGCCCGCAGCCGGTCACGGTAGGCGCGCTTGAGCGCCGAGCTGCTGACGACGCCACCGAGCCCCGCCCTGCCGTGTGCCCACTGTCCGATGGCGTCCAGCCACGGCCAGCGGTCGTCGTCGTCCAGCGGTGTGCCGGCGGACATCTTGGCGATGTTGGCCGGCGGGTGGAAGTCGTCGCCCTCGGCATAGGGGACGCCCAGTGCGTCGGCGAGCAGGGGGCCGATCGTGGTCTTGCCGGTTCCTGCTACGCCCATCACCACGACGACGTGGGGGGTGCTCATTGGTGCCTCGCTGTCTTCTTCGACATCGGTCCGCGACGGGTCCGTCGCGCTACTGAAACCCATTACATACGACTTATTCAAGTGGCTGTGACATAAACGTCGTACTTAATGTCCCCGCGAGCGGCCCCGTAGGCTGGTGCGCATGACCACACCTGCCCAGGGGCTCCATACGCATGTGCTGGACACCCTGGGCCTGGAGATCGCCGCGGGGGACTGCCCGCCCGGTGTGGTCCTGCGCACCGACGAGCTCTCCCGGCGCTTCGACGTGTCCCGCACCGTCGTACGCGAAGTGGTCCGCGTCCTGGAGTCCATGCACCTGGTCGAGTCCCGGCGCCGGGTCGGGGTGACCGTGCGGCCCACCGAGGAGTGGAACGTCTACGACCCCCAGGTCATCCGCTGGCGGCTGGCCGGCTCCGACCGGCCCCGGCAGCTGCGCTCCCTCACCGTGCTGCGGTCCGCCGTCGAGCCCGTCGCGGCGGGCCTCGCGGCCCGCAACGCCACCGCCGAGCAGTGCGCCGCGCTCACGGAGTGCGCCCTCGGCATGGTCGCGACCTCACGCGGCCAGCAGCTGGAGGGCTACCTCCGGCACGACACCGCCTTCCACCGGATCGTGCTCAACGCCTCGGGCAACGAGATGTTCGCGCGGCTCGGAGACGTCGTGGCCGAGGTGCTCGCCGGCCGTACCCACCACCAGGTGATGTTCGAGGACCCGGATCCCGCAGCCGTCACGCTCCACGTCAGGCTCGCCGAGGCCGTACGCGAGGGGGACGCGGGGGCGGCGGAGCGGCTGACCAAGGAGATCGCGGTCGGCGCGCTGCACGAACTGGACGTACTCGCTCCATGAGCGGCTGTCCTCCCGGGTACGGTGGGCCCGTTCGATCTTCGTAATTGACGGGGCAAGTCGGGATGGGAGACCACGGCATGGCGCAGCAGGTACAAGGGGTCATCGCACCGGGGAAGAACGAACCCGTTCGCGTCGAGACGATCCTGGTGCCGGACCCCGGCCCCGGTGAGGCCGTGGTCAAGATCCAGGCGTGCGGCGTCTGCCACACCGACCTGCACTACAAGCAGGGCGGCATCAACGACGACTTCCCGTTCCTGCTCGGCCACGAGGCCGCAGGGGTCGTGGAGTCCGTCGGCGACGGCGTCACCGACGTCGCGCCGGGCGACTTCGTCGTCCTCAACTGGCGTGCGGTGTGCGGCCAGTGCCGTGCCTGTCTGCGCGGCCGCCCGTGGTACTGCTTCGACACCCACAACGCCGAGCAGAAGATGACCCTGCTGGACGGCACGGAGCTCTCCCCCGCGCTCGGTATCGGCGCGTTCGCGGAGAAGACCCTCGTCGCGGCAGGCCAGTGCACCAAGGTCGACCCCGAGGTCTCCCCGGCCGTCGCCGGACTGCTCGGCTGCGGCGTCATGGCGGGCATCGGCGCCGCCATCAACACCGGCCAGGTCGGCCGCGGCGACTCCGTCGCCGTCATCGGCTGCGGCGGCGTCGGCGACGCGGCGATCGCGGGAGCCCGTCTCGCGGGAGCGGCGAAGATCATCGCGGTCGACATCGACGACCGCAAGCTGGAGACGGCGAAGAAGATGGGCGCCACCCACACCGTCAACTCCCGCTCCGGCGACCCGGTCGAGGCCATCCGCGCGCTGACCGGCGGCAACGGCGCCGACGTCGTGATCGAGGCCGTCGGCCGCCCGGAGACCTACAAGCAGGCCTTCTACGCCCGCGACCTGGCCGGTACCGTCGTCCTCGTCGGTGTGCCCACGCCCGAGATGCAGCTGGAACTCCCGCTCCTGGACGTGTTCGGACGCGGCGGCTCGCTGAAGTCCTCCTGGTACGGCGACTGTCTGCCCTCGCGCGACTTCCCGATGCTCATCGACCTGCACCAGCAGGGCCGTCTCGACCTGGGCGCCTTCGTCACCGAGACCATCAGGCTCGACGAGATCGAGCACGCCTTCGCCCGGATGCACGACGGTGACGTCCTGCGCTCGGTGGTGGTCCTCTGATGGCCGCCCGCATCGACCACCTCGTCACCTCCGGCACCTTCGCCCTCGACGGCGGCGAGTGGGACGTCGACAACAACGTCTGGATCGTCGGCGACGACACCGACGCGGTCGTCATCGACGCCGCCCATGACGCCGCCGCGATCGAGGCCGCGCTCGGCGGCCGTACGCTGCGCGCGATCATCTGCACCCACGCGCACAACGATCACATCGACGCGGCCCCGGCCCTCGCCGACGCCACCGGCGCGCCGATCCTGCTGCACCCCGACGACCTGGAGCTGTGGCGGCAGACCCATCCGGACCGCGCCCCCGACGCCGAACTGGCCGACGGGCAGGAGCTGGAGATCGCCGGAACCCGTCTGACGGTCCTGCACACCCCCGGCCACGCCCCGGGGGCGGTCTGCCTCCACGCCCCGGAGCTGGCCACCGTCTTCACGGGCGACACCCTCTTCCAGGGTGGCCCCGGAGCCACCGGGCGGTCCTTCTCCCACTTCCCGACGATCATCGACTCGATCAGGGACCGGCTGCTCACCCTGCCGCCGGAGACCGCAGTGCGCACCGGACACGGGGACCCCACCACCATCGGCGCCGAGGCCCCGCAGCTGGAGGACTGGATCGCACGCGGTCACTGAACCGCCGACCGCGGCGGGGTTCACCGGTCCGGCCGCCCGGAGAGGCGCTGGGCGCTCTCGAAGCGGTGCGCCGCGCCCGTGACCGGATCGGTGAACTCCAGGACCTTCGCCAGCAGTTGCAGGGGGTGCCCGTGGTCCATGCGATCGGGATCGGGCTCCACCACCGGATAGACCGGATCGTTCACCAACGGCAGCCCCAGCGCGTTCATATGGACCCGCAGCTGATGGGTGCGGCCGGTCGCGGGCAGCAACCGGTAGTGGCCCAGGCCGCCCCGGTGTCCGATGAGCTCGATCCGGCTCTCGCTGTTCGCCGGGCCTGGCTCCTCGCGCGCGGCGATGATCCCGCGCTCCTTCACGATCCGGCTGCGCACGGTGCGCGGGAGCGTGACCTCCGGGTCGTACGGAGCCACCGCCTCGTACTCCTTGCGCACCAGCCGGTCCCGGAACAGCGTCTGGTAGGCGCCCCGGTCCGAGGCCCGTACGACGCAGAGCACCAGGCCCGCCGTGAGCCGGTCCAGCCGGTGCGCGGGCTGGAGCTCCGGCAGCCCCAGCCCGGCGCGCAGCCGGGCGACCAGGGTCTCGGTGACATGCCGGCCACGTGGAGTGGTGGCCAGGAAGTGCGGCTTGTCCGCGATCAGCAGATGCTCGTCGCGGTACACGATGCCGACGGGGAAGGGCACCGGCTCCTCGGGTGCGAAGTCCCGGTGGAACCAGAGATACCGCCCGGCCGTATACGGCTCGTCCGCGCGCACCGCACCGCCGTCCGCCCCGACGAACCGGCCCTCGGCCAGCATGGTGTCCACTCTCGCGGCGCCGATCGCCCCCGCGAACCGGTCCAGCAGATGGTCCCGCACGGTGGGCCAGGCCTCCGCCGGGTCCACCGGGAGCCGCACCCGCACCGGGTCGACGCCCGCACGCTGGGGGAGCGGGGCGGCGGGCGGCTTCGCCCGTCCTCTCATCTTCCCTCCGGAAAAGGCGAAAACCCCCAGGTGACCTGGGGGTTTTCTGCTGGTGTCCGAGGGGGGACTTGAACCCCCACGCCCGATAAAGGGCACTAGCACCTCAAGCTAGCGCGTCTGCCATTCCGCCACCCGGACCGGGTGTCGTCGTCCGGGCCTGGCCCGTTCCGACGTGGAAAACCATAGCAAACATTCGGGGGTGCTCGATCACGCCCCCGGTCATGTGAAGGGCGCATGACGGGAGGCGGGCGGTCTTGGGCGCGCGGGGTCGGGCGCGCGAGTATGAGGGGGAGCACCACCGCGACAGTGGAAGGAAGCAGCGTGAGCGAGACCAACACGGCCCGGGCCGGCATCGGTGAGAGCGCCGAGAATGAGGTCGTGGACCTCTGTCGTGACCTGATCCGGATCGACACCAGCAATTACGGCGACCACTCGGGCCCCGGGGAGCGTGCAGCCGCGGAGTACGTGGCCGAGAAGCTCGCCGAGGTCGGGCTCGAACCGCAGATCTTCGAGTCCCACAAGGGCCGTGCCTCCACGGTGGCCCGGATCGAGGGCGAGGACTCCTCCAAGCCGGCCCTGCTGATCCACGGGCACACCGACGTCGTCCCGGCCAACGCGGCGGACTGGACGCACGACCCGTTCTCCGGCGAGATCGCGGACGGCTGCGTATGGGGACGTGGCGCGGTCGACATGAAGGACATGGACGCGATGACCCTCGCGGTCGTCCGCGAGCGCATGCGCAGCGGCCGTAAGCCTCCGCGCGACATCGTGCTTGCCTTCCTGGCCGACGAGGAGGCGGGCGGCACGTTCGGCGCGCGCCACCTCGTCGACAACCACCGGGACCTCTTCGACGGCGTCACCGAGGCGATCGGCGAGGTCGGTGGCTTCTCGTTCACCGTCAACGAGAACCTGCGCCTCTATCTGGTGGAGACCGCGCAGAAGGGCATGCACTGGATGCGGCTCACGGTGGACGGCACCGCCGGGCACGGCTCGATGACCAACAGCGACAACGCCATCACCGAGCTCTGCGAGGCCGTCGGCAGGCTCGGGCGGCACAAGTGGCCGGTCAGGGTGACCAAGACCGTGCGGTCCTTCCTCGACGAGCTGTCCGACGCCCTGGGTACCCCGCTCGACCCCGAGGACATGGAGGCCACGCTCGCCAAGCTCGGCGGGATCGCCAAGATGGTCGGCGCCACCCTGCGGAACTCCGCGGCCCCCACCATGCTCGGCGCCGGTTACAAGGTGAACGTGATCCCCGGACAGGCCACCGCACACGTGGACGGCCGCTTCCTGCCCGGATACGAGGAGGAGTTCCTGGCCGACCTCGACCGGATCCTCGGACCCCGGGTGCGGCGCGAGGACGTGCACGGCGACAAGGCGCTGGAGACCGGCTTCGACGGATCGCTGGTGGACGCGATCCAGCTCGCGCTCAAGGCCGAGGACCCGATCGCCCGCGCCGTGCCGTACATGCTGTCCGGCGGTACCGACGCCAAGTCCTTCGACGACCTCGGGATCCGCTGCTTCGGCTTCGCCCCGCTGAAGCTGCCGCCGGAGCTGGACTTCGCGGGCATGTTCCACGGCGTGGACGAACGGGTGCCGGTGGACGGTCTGAAGTTCGGCACCCGGGTGCTCGACCGGTTCATCGACCACTCCTGAGCCCCTGGTGCGACCGAAATCGCCAGCCTGTACGTATCTCACCGGAAAGGGTGAAAGGGATCGCGCGCTCGTAGCCCCGTCACTTCCTCCTCGTTACACGTGATGCGGTCCGCGGCTGGGACCGCACTTGTCAACCAGGAGGAATAATGATCAAGAAGGTCGTCGCAATCGCGGCTGCTACCGGTGGTCTCGTGCTCGCGGGTGCGGGTATGGCTGTCGCCGACTCCGGTGCCCAGGGTGCCGCCATCGGCAGCCCCGGCGTGCTCTCGGGCAACGTCGTTCAGGTTCCGGTCCACGTTCCGGTGAACCTGTGCGGCAACACCGTTTCCGTAATCGGGCTGCTGAACCCCGCCTTCGGCAACACCTGCGTCAACGCGTGACGATGCGCGTCAACCCGTGAGGGTTTGAGTCCGGTCGGCCTCGGGGTGCGCGCCATGCACCCCGAGGCCGCTGGGCATTCGGCCCCCCGCACGGCTGTGCCCGGGGCATTTCGGTAGGCAGAAGGCAGGAAGACAACCTATGCGACAGGTCACACGTAAAGGCCTGATCACCATGGCAGCGGCGGGCGGAGTGCTCGCGCTCGGCGGCGGTTACGCGCACGCCGACGCGGGTGCGGCCGGCGCCGCGTCGAATTCCCCGGGAGTGCTCTCGGGGAATTCGATCCAGGTCCCGATCGATGTACCCGTCAACGTCTGCGGAAACTCCGTGGACGTCGGCGGTCTGCTCAACCCCACGAGCGGAAACGACTGCGGGAACGGCTCCTCGGAGGCCGCCCAGGATTCCGGACACGGGGCCGCCCAGGCGTCAGGACACGAGGATGCCGCCGACAGCGGGGCGGGCACCGGCCGGCACCGTGCCTCGGGCACCTCGGCCCAGGCGGTGACGAAGGGGTCGCCCGGGATCCTCTCCGGCAATCAGGTCCAGGCGCCGGTCGAGGTCCCCCTCAACGTCTGCGGCAACAGCGTCACCGTCGGCGGACTGCTCAACCCGGTCTTCGGCAACGACTGCGAGAACGACACGGGGGCGGTCCCGCCTCCCGCCGTCCCGGAGACGCCGCACACCCCCCAGAAGCCGGCCACGCCGGACGCCCCGCCGGCTCCCGAGCCCCAGATCGTGGGCGAGCAGCTGGCGCACACCGGTGCGGGCGGGCTCGACCTGCTCATCCCGGCGAGCGCGGGTCTGCTGCTCGCCGGCGCGGGCACGGTCCTGTACCGGCGTTCGCGCAGTGCCGCATAGCGGTATCGCGGCAGGCACGACGAGCGGGTTCCGCACACGCGGGACCCGCTCCCCCTACCAGGTGGGCCGCAGCTGGCGGATGATGCGGCGGCGCAGCCGCACCCGGCGGCTGCCGTCGCGGCGTAGCGTCAACCGGTCCAACTCCCAGTGCCCGTACTCGGCATGGTCGGTCAGCAGGCGGGCCGCCTCCTTGCGGGACACCCCGCGCGGCACGTACACGTCGACAAATTCGTATTCCGGCATCGCATCTATTGTGCGGGCAGACCCCCGGTACGGATAGCGTCTGTCCTATGTCTGATGCTGCGCAGCCCACCGCTGCCGAGGTACGCGCCGCCGCCGATGCAGTCAAAACCGCGCTCGACCGCCACCTCCAGGCAGTCGAACGCCGTACCGGGGACGACGACCCCGCCGTCTACGACGCGTTCAACGCACTGGCCGCTGCGGCCGAGGTCTACGACGAACTGCTCTACGACCGTCACGACGAGGTCACCCCCTTCGAGATCCCGGCCGCGGAGGACTCCCTCCCGCCCTACGCGGGACCCGAGGAACCACATGCGGTCAGCGTGCTGATCAGGCGCGACTACGCGGTGGCGGAGCCCACCCGGCTGCTCGCCCAGGCGCAGCGGCTCGCCGACCTCGATCCGGAGGGGCAGGAGGACGGCGCTGCGGCGACCGCGGGCGCCGGTGTGCATGCCGCGCTCGGCGTGGTGTTCGGCGAGTACGAGGCGGACGAAATCGCCTCCCGGCACAAGGAGTTCGGCCTGGAGGAGGGGGACTCCACCCTCTGGGTCTGTGCCGTGGACGAGCTTCCCGAGCCGGGGGAGTGGCTCGGGGCGCCCTTCGACGAGGCGGACCCCGCGATGGTGGTCTGCCGCTTCGATGTCAGCTCGGTCTTCGACGAGGAGGACGAGCTGGACGGGGACCCGGAGGACGTCGTCGCGGATCTCACCTGATCCCGCAGTCGCCCTCCGGGCCCGGTCCTGACGAAACTCCCTACGAGGCGTCCGGCGTCGGCAGCGCCTCCAGCAGGGGGCGCAGCCGGGTCGTCCGCTCCTGGGCGGGCACATCGGCCACCGCGCGGGGCAGGGCCTGGTCCACGCCGTGCACCACGGACAGGTGCCGCTCCCCGCGGCTGAACGCGGTGTACACCCAGGGCCTGCTGAGCCCCTGCGCGGCGTCGCCGGGCAGGACGACGACCACGGCGGGCCAGCGCATCCCGGCCGCCTGGTGGGCGCTGAGCGCCCAGCCGTGGCGCACCGAGGTCTCCACCCGGTCCTGAGGGACGACGACGGGGGTGCCCGCGCAGTCCAGGCGCAGGCCATCGGCGTCGGCCGAGACGACCGTGGCGGGCACCACCCTGCCGGGTGCGGGTACGTGGACCACTCGGTCGCCCGGGTCGAAGCCGCCGAACCGGCCGGGCCCGGGATTGAGCCGCTGCTTGAGCGCGGCGTTCAGCGCGGTCGTGCCCGCCGAGCCGCCGTGCCCGACCGTGATCACCTGGGTGTCGGCCGTGGCTACGCCGATGGCGCGCGGCACCGAGTCGGCCACCAGCTGCACGGTGCGGTGGACGGCCTCGCCCGCGTCCCGGACGGGAACGATCACCACTTCCTTGCCCGGCGCGTCGACCTGGGCGAGCTCGCCGACGCCGATCCCGGAGACCAGCTCGCCGATCGGGCCCGGGTCGGGGGTGCGTGAGACCACGTGCGGGCAGGCGCGCGCCGCGATGACGTCGGCGAAGACCCGGCCCGCGCCGGCCGACCCGAGCACGCCCGGGTCACCGCTCAGGATCAGCCGCGTCCCGTCGCCGAGCGACTCCACCAGCATCGCTGCCGTCTCCACATCGACCTGCGGGGCGTCCAGCACCACCAGCACGTCCACGGCGAACGCGCCTTCCGGGTCCCGGCCTGGCCCGCCCTCGCCCGAGAGCAGGGCGGAGAGTGTGACGGCGGCCTCCGGATCGCCGGCAGCGGCCGCCAGCCTGCGCTGCCCGTCCGCGCTGTGGGTGGTGCCCAGCGCCCGCAGTCCGAGACCGCGTGCGGCGGCGATGAGGGCGGCCGGCTCGTCCCGGGCCCGCTCGCCCCCGCTGTGGGCGACCAGGCCCGCGGTCGCGGCGGCCCTGATCAGCTCGCCCGCCGAGGGGGTCGGGGCGCCGGCCGCGGCATCCGTCCAGTCGGCGCCCTTCTCGCAGGAGTTGACCAGCCGGGCCAGTCCGTCGGCGAGGCTCTCCTCCGCCAGCGCGTACCGGTCGAGACCGAGCAGGACCCGAACCGGCTCCGCGTCGCCCCGCGTCCCGTCCTCGCCCTCGTCCTTGCCCTGGTCCCTGCCCTCGTCCCCGGACAGCTCTCCGGCGTCGGCGTCCTCGGCGTCCTCGGCGTCTCCGTCCTGGAAGACCAGTACGACGCCGTCGGCCACGGCGTGCTGGACGGCCTCCTCGGGATCGCTCACCGCGAAGCCGGCCAGTGCCTTCCGCACCTCGTCGGCGTCCATCGCGGTGTGGCCCCGCAGCGCGGCCTGCTCCAGCAGCCGGCCCACCAGGGCCGCCGTGCGCCGCTCGTCGTCGGGGCCGCACCCGGCACCCAGCAGCGCCCGCGCGAAACCGTCCGCCTGCTCGGGCCGTACGCCCGGCACGGAAAGCAGCTGCCACGGGTCCTCGCGCAGGACGGCCGCGGCCCCCTCACCGAGCGTCGCAGCGGCCGGGCGTGCCAGGGCCTCAGGGGCCCCGCCCTCGGCGAGCACCTCCGCGACCGCGGCGGCGGCCTCGGGGGAGGCACCCCGCTGCGCGGGCCGCTCCGGGGCAGGCACGGGGCGGGCGGGCGCGGCGGCGGCCGCGGGGGCCGCCCTACGGGGCGCGGGCGCGGACGCCGGGGAGTCGAAGAAGGCGTTGCCCGGCTTCTCGCCGCTCTCCACCGCGCGCACCGCCGCGAGCAGATCGGCCGCCGGGCCGCTCAGCTTCGCACCGGCCGCGATCGGCCCCTCCTTCTCCGCCTTGCGCTGTTCGATCCGCTCACGCAGCTCGCGCTGCGCGGCCAGCTCCGCCTCGGCCTCCGACGGAGCGCTCTCCGCGCCGTCCGTGGCCCCCTCCGCGCTCCCCGCGCCGCCTTCAGCGGGTGCGCCGGGCGTGTCGGCGGCCTCGGTACCGGCGTCGTCGACGCCCTCGGGGCCGACGCCCTCGGAGCCGGCGACCTCGGGGTCCTCGGCCGTGGGGTCCGGGGTCTCTCCCCGGGGGTGCGCAGTCACAGCGTGCTCCAGTCCTGGTCGGGATAGCGGTGCACGGGCGCCGACACATCGTCGAGCGCCTGGCAGATCTCGTCAGGAAGACTAAGCGCCTCCACTGACAACGCCTCGGTCAGCTGCTGCGCGTTCCGCGCGCCGACGACCGGGGCCGCCACCCCCGGCCGGTCCCGCACCCAGGCGAGCGCGACCTGGAGGGGCGTCGTGGCGAGGCCGTCGGCGGCCGTGGCCACCGCGTCCACGATCCGGCCCGCCGCCTCGTCGAGGTAGGGCTCGACGAACGGAGCCAGCTGCTCGGAGGCCCCCCGGGAGTCGGACGGTGTGCCCGTGCGGTACTTGCCCGTCAGCACCCCACGGCCCAGCGGGGACGAGGGGAGCAGCCCCACCCCGAGGTCCAGCGCGGCCGGCAGCACCTCCCGCTCGACCCCCCGCTGGAGCAGCGAGTACTCCATCTGCGTGGAGGCCAGCCGGGTGCGGGACCCGGGCGCGGCGAGCTGCCAGGTGGCTGCCTTGGCCAGCTGCCAGCCGCTGAAGTTGGACACTCCCGCATACCGGACGCGCCCCGACGACACGGCCAGGTCCAGCGCCTGGAGGGTCTCGTCCAGCGGTGTCACGGGATCGAAGGCATGGATCTGCCACAGATCGACGTAGTCCGTCCCGAGCCTTTGCAGGGACGCGTCGAGCGCCGCGATCAGATGCCCGCGCGATCCGTCGAACCGGCGGTAGGGGTCGGGCACGCTGCCCGCCTTGGTCGCGACGACCAGATCCTGCCGGGGCACCAGACTGTCCAGGAGTCGCCCCAGCAGGTATTCGGCCTCCCCGCCGCCGTAGACGTCGGCGGTGTCGACGAGGGTGCCGCCCATGTCCCAGAAGACCTTGAGCTGGTCGGCGGCGTCGTGTTCGTCGGTGTCCCGGCCCCAGGTGAGGGTGCCGAGACCGATCCGGGAAACGCGAAGGCCGGTACGGCCGAGATGCCTCTGCTCCATGGGCGCTGAGATTACTGGCCAAGGCCCCACGGGGTGGAGGCCTGTGGACAACGGCTGTTCCCGGGTGAGCCTGCCGCAATCCGGAGCCCCGCGCTAGAGTCCCGGGCAAAGGAACGTTACTGATCAGTAGAGGAGCGTGGGTATGCGGCTCGGCATCAATCTCGGTTACTGGGGTGCGGGGATGGACGACGACAATCTCGCCGTCGCCCAGGAGGCCGACCGGCTCGGCTACGACGTCTGCTGGGCGGCGGAGGCCTACGGCTCCGACGTACCGACCGTGCTCGCCTGGGTCGCGGCCAGGACCGAGTCCATCGACGTGGGCTCCGCGATCATGCAGATCCCGGCCCGTCAGCCGGCCATGACGGCCATGACCGCGGCCACCCTCGACTCGCTCTCCGGAGGCCGCTTCCGCCTCGGCCTCGGCGTCTCGGGACCGCAGGTCTCGGAGGGCTGGTACGGCGTCAAGTTCGACAAGCCGCTGGCCCGCACCCGCGAGTACGTCGAGATCGTGCGCAAGGCCATGTCCCGAGAGCGGCTGTCCTACGAGGGTGAGCACTGGACGCTGCCGCTGCCGGACGGCCCCGGCAAGCCCATCAAGCTGACCGTCCACCCGCAGCGCGAGCACATCCCGCTCTACATCGCCGCGATCGGTCCGAAGAACCTGGAGCAGACCGGCGAGATCGCCGACGGGGCCCTGCTGATCTTCCCGTCGGCCGACCACCTGGAGGAGACCGCGATCAAGCACCTGCGGGCCGGTCGGGAGAAGGCGGGGAAGACGATGGACGGCTTCGACGTCTGTCCCACCCTGCCGCTCGCGGTCGGTGACGACATCAACGGCCTCGCCGACATGTTCCGCCCGTACACCGCGCTCTACGTCGGCGGCATGGGCAGCCGGAAGCAGAACTTCTACAACCAGCTCGCCCAGCGCATGGGTTACGAGAAGGAGGCCGCCGAGATCCAGGACAAGTACCTGGCCGGCGACAAGTCCGGCGCGGCGGCCGCCGTGCCGCACCAGCTCATCGACCAGACCACGCTGCTCGGCCCGGTGGACCGGATCGCCGACCGGATGCAGGCGTACGCCGCCGCCGGTGTCACGACGCTGACCCTCGCCCCGGCCGGCTTCACGCTCGACGAGCGGATCGCGGCCCTGCGGGCCGGGACCGAGGCCCTGGAGCGCTCCGGCCTCGCCGCGTGACGGCCTGATCCGCCCCCCCCCGCCGGGGCGCGGGCGCCGGCGCAGCACTACGGCCGTGGTGGGGGCTCGGGGGTCCTCCCCGCCACGGCCGTCACACGGAACAACGTGCCGCGGGCCGACGGGTTACGC
Source organism: Streptomyces sp. NPDC048565 (assembly GCF_040650935.1). NCBI lineage: Bacteria > Bacillati > Actinomycetota > Actinomycetes > Kitasatosporales > Streptomycetaceae > Streptomyces > Streptomyces sp. NPDC048565. The sequence goes on along the minus strand of NZ_JBEZIH010000007.1, from coordinate 117,902 downwards.
CCCGTACTCATCCAGGGGCGCCCGGGCAGGCCCGGCCGCCGGGGGGCGCCCGTTCGGCCCCGGCGGCCCCCGCTCCTGTTGCCTACCGACGCGTACCGAATTTGACTGTGCCTCTGCGGACACCGGTGCGAAAGGTGACAGTCATGCTCTCGGCAAAGAGCCTGTTCCAGGAGATCCTCGACAACGACGAGTCGTTCCGGCTCTTCTGCTCGATCGCCGCCGGCGGGGAGACCCAGGGCGGCTGGGAGAACGGGCGTATCGCCGCACTCGTCCCCCCGGGACTGCGCGAGCTGGCACCCAAGATCGCCCGGCACGGCGCCGACGAGGACAAACACGGCCGGATCTTCAACGCCCTGCTGAAGCAGCGCGGACTCCAGCCCGTGGTCGTGCCGCACGAGACCGACTACACCCTCCTGCTGGAGCGCCGGGGCATCGGCCTCGCCCATGACCGGCTCAGCCGCGAGGAGCCGCTCACCGAGCGGGAGATCATCGTCTACCTGGCCCACAGCAGGGTCACCGAGCAGCGGGCATCGGAAGAGATGCGGCTCCTGCTCAAGCACTTCGCCGCGCACCCCGTACTCGGCCGCGCCGTGAGGATGATCTCGCGGGACGAGGGCAACCATCTCGCCTACTGCCACGAGGAGCTCCTGCGCCTCGCCCGCGCCGGACACGGCCGGACGATCCAGTCCGTCCTGCGGGAGTGCGCCCGGGCCGAGATCCGCGTGTACCGCGACGTCAGCCTCGCAGTGATGAGCCAGATGGGGACCGTGCTGCACTGGCCCCGGCCCAAGGCCGCCGCACTCGCCGCGGGCATCCACGCGATGTACGCCTACGAGCGGCTCGGCGGCTGGCGGCGCATGGTCAGCCTCGAACAGCCCGCCCCCGCCCTGCGCGACGCGCTGGGCGGCCCCGCCCTGCCCGAGACCGAGTACGCCTGAGGCGGGCCGGCCCTACATCCAGCCGCGGCGCTTGAACAGCCGGTACAGCCCGATCACCGCGACGCCCATCAGCCCGATCACCGCCGGATAGGTCCACACCCAGTCGAGCTCCGGCATGTGATGGAAGTTCATCCCGTAGATCCCGGCCGCCATGGTCGGTACGGCGGCCATGGCGGCCCACGCCGAGATCTTCCGCATGTCGTCGTTCTGCCGGACGCCGACCTGCGCCAGGTGCGCCGACAGGATGTCCGAGAGCAGACGGTCGAGCCCCTCCACATGCTCGACGGCCCGCGTCAGATGGTCGTCCACGTCCCGGAAGAACGGCTGTGAACCCGTGTCGACGAAGGGCACGCCCGCGCTCGACAGCCGCGCCATCGGCGCGCTCAGCGGATTGGTCGCCCGGCGGAATTCGAGCACCTGCCGCTTGAAGGTGTAGATGCTCGCCGCCGTGTTCGTGGAGTCCCTGTAGCCGTTCGGGGAGAAGACCTGGGCCTCCAGCTCCTCCAGGTCGAGCTGGAGCTCCGACGCGACGTCCATGTAGTGGTCGACGACCGCGTCGCTGACCGCGTAGAGCACCGATGTCGGCCCGTGTCTGAGGACCTCGGGCTCCGCCTCCAGCCGGCGCCGTACAGCCGCGAGGGGCGCGCCCTCGCCGTGCCGCACCGTCACCACGAAGGAGTCACCCATGAACAGCATCAGCTCACCGGCGGTCACGGTGTCGCTCTCCGGTTCGTAGACCACCGGCTTGATGACCACGAACACGGAGTCGTCGTAGATCTCCAGCTTGGGCCGCTGGTGGGCGCGCAGGGCGTCCTCCACCGCCAGCGGGTGCAGCCCGAACTCGCTGCTGACCCGGTCGAACTCCTGCTCCGTCGGCTCGTGCAGCCCGATCCAGACGAAGGCGTCCCCGGTGGCACGTGCCTCGTCGAGGGCGTCGGAGAAGTCGGCGGGACCCTCGGTCCTGCGCCCGTCCCGGTAAATTCCGCAGTCGACGATCACCCGCGCATTCTTCCCTGCCGCGAAGTGTTCACGCACCTCTACGCTGGCAGGTATGCCCACGCTCATCCTTGTACGTCACGGACGCTCGACCGCCAACACCTCCGGGGTGCTCGCCGGCCGGACCCCCGGTGTCTCCCTCGACGAACGCGGCGCGGAACAGGCCGCCGCGCTCCCCGGCCGTCTGTCGGCCCTCACGTTCGCGGCGGCCGTCAGCAGCCCGCTCCAGCGGTGCCGCGAGACGCTCCAGCCCCTGCTGGACGCCCGCCCGGACCTCCCGCTGCACACCGAGGAGCGGATCAGCGAATGCGACTACGGGGACTGGTCGGGCCGCAAGCTCGCCGAACTCTCCGACGAACCGCTGATGAGGGTCGTCCAGCAGCACCCTTCGGCCGCCGCCTTCCCCGGCGGTGAGTCCATGCGGGCCATGCAGGCCAGGGCAGTCGAGGCCGTACGCGACTGGAACGGCCGGATCGAGGCGGAGCACGGCGAGGACGCCACGTATGTGATGTGCTCGCACGGCGACATCATCAAGGCGCTCGTCGCCGATGCGCTGGGCATGCACCTCGACCTCTTCCAGCGCCTGCACGCCGACCCGTGTTCGGTCACCGCGATCCGCTACACCCCGCTGCGCCCGTTCCTCCTCCGGCTCGGTGACACCGGCGACTTCGCGTCACTCGCCCCACGCGAACAGGCCATCGGGGCCGATGCCGCGGGGGACACGGCGGCGGACGCGGCCGTGGGGGGCGGCGCTGGGGCACCGTGATCGCTCGGCGCAGTAGGGTGGACGCGCCGTAGAGGCCTTGTGGGGCATCCCACCTGGCCCCCGGGCCCGCACCCCATCCGCCATCACATTCTCAAGGGAGACAGGACGTGTCCCGTCAGGTGTTCCTCTACGACCCACCGGACCGTTTCGTGGCCGGCACGGTCGGGCTGCCTGGCCGCCGTACGTTTTTCCTGCAGGCGACCCAGCTCGGACGGGTCACGAGCGTGGCCCTGGAGAAGACCCAGGTCGCCGCGCTCGCCGAACGTATCGACGAGCTCCTCGACGAGGTCGTCCGGCGGACCGGCGGCAATTCACCGGTGCCCGCGGTGGCGCCCATGGACGTCGCCGACACCGCGCCGCTCGACGCCCCCGTCGAGGAGGAGTTCAGGGTCGGCACGATGGCGCTCGCCTGGGACGGCGAGGAGCAGCGCATGATCGTCGAGGCGCAGGCACTCGTCGAACTGGACGCCGACTCCGAGGACGACCTCGCCGAGGCGGAGGAAAGGCTCCTGCAGGACGAGGAGAACGGCCCGCCGATGCTGCGCGTCCGGCTGAGCGGCGCCCAGGCACGGGCGTTCGCCAAGCGCGCGCTGGACGTCGTGAACGCGGGCCGCCCGCCCTGCCCGCTGTGCAGCCTGCCTCTCGACCCGGAAGGACACGTATGCCCGCGCCAGAACGGATACCGTCGCGGGGCCTGACGGAGGAGGGGCTCCGCACCCTGCTCGCCGAGGGGGAGCTCACCGTCCTCGGACAGGTCCGGGGCGCCTCGAACGCCGTGCTGTACTGCACGGTCGCCCACGAGGGCGAGGTACGCCACTGCGTCTACAAGCCGGTCGCCGGCGAGCAGCCGCTGTGGGACTTCCCGGACGGCACACTCGCCCAGCGCGAGGTCGCCGCGTACGAGATCTCCGAGGCCACCGGCTGGGGAATCGTGCCGCCGACGGTTCTGCGCAAGGGCCCCTACGGCGAGGGGATGTGCCAGCTGTGGATCGAGGCGGAGCCCGAGGGCGACGAGACCACCGCCGCACCCTCCAACGGTCTGCCGCCCCTGCTCGCGCTCGTCGAGGACGAGGAGCCCGGCGAGGGCTGGAAGGCCGTCGGCTTCGCCGATGTGGGGGAGGGCAGGACGGCCCTGCTGGTGCACGCCGACGATCCCCGGCTGCGCAGGCTCGCTGTGCTGGACGCGGTGATCAACAACGGGGACCGCAAGGGCGGGCACCTGCTGCCCGCACCCGGCGGGCGGCTGTACGGCATCGACCACGGGGTCACCTTCAACGCGGACGACAAGCTGCGGACGCTGCTGTGGGGATGGGCGGGAGAGCCGCTGACGCCGGAGGCCACCGAGGTGCTCGACCGGCTGTCCGCCGCCCTGGAGCCGGGAGCGGCGCTCGTCACCCGGCTGGCGGAACTGATCACCACCGCGGAGACCGAGGCCCTGCGCGGCCGGGTGGAGAGCCTGCGCACGTCCGGCCGTCATCCCCAGCCGAGCGGCGACTGGCCGGCGATCCCGTGGCCGCCCGTATGAGGACCCGCCCTAGAGGATGACCGCCCGGAGCGCAAGACCGCCTCTTCGGTCATGATCCGGCATCCGGTTCGTATCCGGATGCGTCGTCCGGTTACGCTCATGACATGCATGCCTGGCCCGCTTCTGAGGTCCCCGCCCTGCCTGGCAAGGGCCGCGACCTTCGGATCCACGACACCGCGACCGGCGGACGGATCACCCTTGACCCCGGTCCCGTCGCCCGCATATACGTCTGCGGCATCACGCCGTACGACGCGACCCACATGGGTCATGCGGCGACCTACAACGCGTTCGACCTCGTTCAGCGCGTGTGGCTCGACACCAAGCGGCAGGTTCACTACGTCCAGAACGTGACCGACGTGGATGATCCTCTGCTGGAGCGGGCCGTGCGCGACGGCGAGGACTGGACCGCGCTCGCGGAGCGCGAGACAGCTCTCTTCCGGGAGGACATGACCGCCCTGCGCATGCTCCCCCCGAAGCACTACATCGGGGCCGTCGAGGCGATACCCGGCATCGTCCCGCTCGTCGAACGTCTCCGTGACGCGGGCGCCGCCTACGAACTCGACGGCGATGTGTACTTCTCCGTCGACTGCGACCCGCACTTCGGTGAGGTCGCCGGTCTCGACGCCGGGACCATGCGGGTGCTCTCCGCCGAGCGGGGCGGTGACCCGGAGCGTCCGGGCAAGAAGAACCCGCTCGACCCGATGCTCTGGATGGCCGCCCGTGAGGGCGAGCCGAGCTGGGACGGCGGCACCCTCGGCCGCGGCCGGCCCGGCTGGCACATCGAGTGTGTGGCCATCGCGCTCGACCACCTCGGGATGACCTTCGACGTGCAGGGCGGCGGCTCCGACCTCGCCTTCCCGCACCACGAGATGGGCGCCTCGCACGCCCAGGCGCTGACCGGCGAGTACCCCTTCGCCCGTGCCTATGTGCACGCCGGCATGGTCGCCCTGGACGGCGAGAAGATGTCCAAGTCCAAGGGCAACCTCGTCTTCGTGTCGGCACTGCGCCGCGACGACGTGGACCCCGCGGCGATCAGGCTCGCCCTGCTCGCGAACCACTACAGGTCCGACTGGGAGTGGACCGACCAGGTGCTGGCCGATGCCGTCGAGCGTCTCGCCCGGTGGCGTGCCGCCGTCTCCCGGCCTGACGGACTCTCCGCCGACGCCCTGGTCGAGGAGGTGCGCGAGGCCCTGGCCGACGATCTGGACACCCCGGCCGCACTCGTCGCCGTGGACCGCTGGGCCGAGCGGCAGACCGCCGCCGGAGGTACGGACGAGGGCGCGCCCGGACTGGTCTCGCGCACCGTCGACGCCCTCCTGGGCGTCGCGCTCTGACCCGCACCCCCTGACAGCGCAGGACGGCCCCGGACTTCGCGAGAGACCTGCGAAGTCCGGGGCCGTCCTGTGTCACGTGCCGGAGGCGGGGTTCAGTCGTCCGAGGAGTCCTCGTCCGGTCCCGAGGCCGGCGGATCCTCGGGCGGCGGGCCGCCGTCGGAGCCCTTCGGCCTGTCCTTGTCCGGCCGCTTCGGCTTCGGCGGCCTCGTACGGTCGCTGGAGGTGTCCCGCAGGAAGGGCAGGTCACCGCCGCTCTCCGTGGCATGACCGCCCGGCGGCTGGCCGGGGCCTCCGACGTCCCTGCGGCGCAGATATCGCTCGAACTCACGGGCGATGGCCTCGCCGGACGCCTCGGGCAGCTCGGCGGTGTCCCGTGCCTCCTCCAGCGTCTGGACGTACTCCGCGACCTCGCTGTCCTCCGCGGCCAGCTGATCGACCCCCAGCTGCCAGGCCCGGGCGTCCTCGGGCAGCTCGCCCAGCGGGATCCGCAGCGAGAGCAGATCCTCCAGCCGGTTCAGCAGCGCCAGCGTCGCCTTCGGGTTCGGCGGCTGCGAGACATAGTGCGGCACCGCCGCCCACAGGCTCACCGCGGGCACCCCCGCATGCGTACAGGCCTCCTGGAGGATGCCCACGATGCCGGTCGGCCCCTCGTAACGGGTCTCCTCCAGATCCATGGTCCTCGCGAGGTCCGGATCCGAGGTGACCCCGCTGACCGGCACCGGCCTGGTGTGCGGGGTGTCGCCGAGCAGCGCCCCCAGGACGACGACCATCTCCACGCCCAGCTCATGGGCGAAGCCCAGGATCTCGTTGCAGTACGAACGCCAGCGCATGGAGGGTTCGATGCCACGGATCAGCACCAGGTCACGGGGCTTGTCGCCGCCGACCCTGACCACCGAGAGCCGCGTGGTGGGCCAGGTGATCCTGCGTGTCCCACCGTCCAGCCACACCGTGGGCCGATTGACCTGGAAGTCGTAGTAGTCCTCGGCGTCGAGCGCCGCGAAGACCTCGCCCTTCCACTCCCGGTCCAGATGCGCGACCGCTGTGGAGGCGGCGTCACCGGCGTCGTTCCAGCCCTCGAACGCGGCCACCATGACCGGGTCGATCAGCTCGGGTACCCCCTCGAGCTCGATCACCCAGGCCTCCTTCCGAAGTTCCCTTGTGTACGGATCAACCTTACGGCTTCCGTCCTGTCCAGCCCCAGCCGTTTGCATGCGGAGATGAAGCGTGCCACCTCATGATTCATCCGAGCTGTACCGAGCGAAACCATCCCTGATTCGTCCGGACCCTGGACTCCGAGGCCTCCGGGAGGCTATACATCGGATGACCACGCAGAGATCCGATGTTATTCCCCTGGGGGCGCACATGAGTCTGACCGTCGTGGATGTCGAGGTCGACGACATCCGGTTCCCCACCTCGGAACAGCTGGACGGCTCGGACGCCATGAATCCCGACCCCGACTACTCCGCCGCCTATGTCGTCCTGCGTACGGACGGCGCGGGCGCGGAGGGGCACGGCTTCTGCTTCACCATCGGCCGCGGCAACGACGTCATGGCCGCGGCCATCGAGGCGCTCAGGTCCCATGTGGTGGGGCGCCCCGCCCCGCGCACCGCCGCGGACCTGGCCGCCCTGTACCGGACGCTCACGCACGATTCCCAGCTGCGCTGGCTCGGTCCCGAGAAGGGCGTGATGCACATGGCGGCCGGAGCGGTCGTCAACGCGGCCTGGGACCTCGCGGCGCGACTGGCGGGGAAGCCCGTGTGGCGCTTCCTCGCGGAGATGACGCCCGAGGAGCTCGTCTCCCTCGTCGACTTCCGCTATCTCACGGACGCCGTCACCCCGCAGGAGGCGCTCGGCATCCTGCGCGCCGCGGAGCCGGGACGCGCCGAGCGCACCGAGCGGCTGCTGGCCGAGGGCTACCCGGCGTACACGACGTCGCCCGGCTGGCTCGGATACGACGACGACAAGCTCGTGCGGCTGGCCGAGGAGGCCGTCGCGGACGGTTTCACCCAGATCAAGCTGAAGGTCGGCGCCGATCTGGACGACGACATCCGCAGACTCGCGCTCGCCAGACGGGCCGTCGGCCCCGGCATCCGGATCGCCGTCGACGCCAACCAGCGCTGGGACGTGGCCGGGGCGGTGGAGTGGATGACGGCGCTGGCCCCGTACGACCCGTACTGGATCGAGGAACCCACCAGCCCCGACGACATCCTCGGGCACGCCGCCGTGCGCGCGGGCCAGCCCGTCAAGGTCGCCACCGGCGAACACATCGCCAACCGGGTGGTGTTCAAGCAGCTGCTCCAGGCAGGCGCGGTCGACTTCGTCCAGATCGACGCCGCACGCGTCGCCGGGGTCAACGAGAACCTCGCCGTCCTGCTGCTCGCCGCCAAGTACGGCGTCCCGGTGTGCCCCCACGCCGGAGGCGTCGGACTGTGCGAACTGGTCCAGCACCTCGCGATGTTCGACTACGTCGCGGTCTCGGGCAGCTGGGAGGACCGGGTCATCGAGTACGTCGACCACCTCCACGAGCACTTCGCCGACCCGGCCGTGGTCGAGAACGGCCGCTACGTCACCCCACGCCGACCGGGCTTCTCGGCCCGGATGCTCCCCGAATCGATCGCCGGACACCGCTACCCGCGGGGCCCCGTCCGACAGGCCCGCCGCACACCCGAGGAGACCGACCGATGACCGCTGCACAGGATTTCGACGGACTGTCCGCCCTGGTGACGGGCGGTGCGTCCGGCATCGGGGCCGCCGTGACGGCCCTGCTGCTCGCCCGGGGCGCACGCGTCGCGGTGCTCGACCGTGAGCCCCAGGGAGTCCCCGAGGGTTCACTCGCCCTGGAGGCCGACGTCACGGACGACGACGCCGTACGCGAGGCCGTCGACCGGGCCGCCGCTGAACTGGGCGGCCTGCACACCCTGGTGTCCAACGCGGGCATCGGCTCGATCGGCACCGTGGAGGACAACCCCGACGCCGAGTGGACGCGCGTACTGGACATCAACGTGCTCGGCATGGTCCGCGCCGCCCGCCACGCGCTGCCCCATCTGCGGCGGGCCGCGGCCGAGCGGCCCGGCGCCGTCTCGATCACCCAGACCTGTTCGATCGCGGCGACCGCCGGTCTGCCGCAGCGTGCGCTCTACAGCGCCAGCAAGGGTGCCGTGCTCTCCCTCACCCTGGCGATGGCCGCCGACCACGTCCGCGAGGGGATCAGGGTCAACTGCGTCAACCCGGGGACCGCGGACACCCCGTGGATCGGCCGGCTGCTCGGCCAGGCCGAGGACCCGGTCGCCGAACGCGCCGCCCTCGACGCCCGCCAGCCGCTGGGCAGGCTGGTCTCCGCCGACGAGGTGGCCGCGGCCGTGGTCTATCTGGCGAGCCCGGCGGCCGCGTCCGTCACCGGCACCGCACTGGCCGTCGACGGCGGAATGCAGGGCCTGCGCCTGCGCCCCGCCGCCTCCTCACAGGGTTGAACGCAGCCACTGCTCCACGCTCGCCACGTGCACCGTCGCCCAGGACCTGGCCGCCTCCGGGTCCCGGTCCCGCAGCGCGGCCAGGATCGCCCGGTGCTCGTGCAGGGTGCGGCTGACCGCGTCCTCCTGGGTCAGCCCGCGCCACACCCTGGCGCGGGTGGTCGGTCCTGACAGGCCGTCCAGCAGGGAGCAGAGCACCGAGTTGCCGGAGTGCTGGACGATGCTGCGGTGGAACTCCAGATCGCCCGCGACCAGCGCCTCCACGGACGGGTCAGGGCCCAGCGCGTCCAGCTGGGCGCCCAGCGCGTCCAGCTGTTCCTCCCCGATGCGCAGCGCGGCCATCGCCGTGGCCGCCGGCTCCAGGATCCGGCGCACCGCGAGGAACTCCAGCACCGTGTCGTCGCGGTGGAAGTCCACCACGAAGCTGAGTGCCTCCAGAAGTAGCTGCGGGTCCAGACTGGTGACGTAGGTGCCGTCGCCCTGACGGACGTCTAGGATCCGGATCAGCGACAGTGCGCGCACCGCCTCGCGCAGCGAGTTGCGCGAAAGACCCAGCTCGGCCGCGAGTTCACTCTCCTTGGGAAGCCGGTCCCCGGGCGCCAGCGCACCCGAGACGATCATTCCCTTGATCTTCTCGATCGCTTCGTCGGTGACGGCCATACGGGCCTCCTCGCGCGCAATACATCCGATGTATGGACTTCATTATGCGCGCCCTCGGGCGACGTCGTTCCCCCGCGGGGTCACAGGCCCCGCGCCCGCTCCACCAGGAGGCGGTGCAGGTCGTGTGCCGCGCGCGGGACGGAGCCCGACCTGCGGCGCTGCAGCACCAGGAGAACGGCGGCGCCGTCGTCATCGAGTGGCCGCCACACCAGTGTGCCGCTGCGCTCCAGGGGGTCGCCGACGACGCTGAAGTCGGGCAGCACGGTCGCGCCGAGCCCCTCGGCCACCATCAGCTTGCCCATCTCCGCGCCATCCGTGGAGTACGAGAACGCGGGGGCGCGGCCCGCGAGCAGCCGGTGCATGAAGCGGTGCATGACATATCCGGAGCGCATCACGATCAGCGGCTCCGCGAGAAGATCGCTCACCCGGACCGTCTCCCTGGCCGCCAGGGGGCTGTCGGGGCGCATGCAGACCACGGCCCGTCCGCGCAGCAGCTCCGTCGTCTGGAAGTCGGGTGGCAGGTCGTCGCCCTGGAGGTAGTTGACGAGCCCGAGGTCGAAGCTGCCTTCGAGGAGCGAGCGGTGGATCTCGGCCTGCTGAGCCCCGACGACCTCCACCTGGGTCATGGGGTGGCTCGCACGGAACTCGCGTACGGCCGGCACGAGCAGGGGGACCGTCGCCGCGTTGACCGTCCCGAGCCGGATCATCCGGCTGATCTGGTGCTGATGGTCGGCGGCCCGCCGCAGCCGGTCGACCGCGTCGATCACGCCGATGATGTGCGGCAGCAGCTCCCGGCCCTCGTCGCTGATCTTCGCCCCGGAGCGTCTGCGGTCCAGGAGATCCACCCCGAGCTCGCGTTCGAGGTTGCGCACGGTCTCGCTCAGCGCCGGCTGGGAGAGGTGGAGCTCCTCGGCGGCCCGCCGCAGCGAGCCCAGCCGTGTCACCGCCTCGATGTACTCGAGCTGTTCCACGCGCATGACCACGTACCCCCTGGAGCGGGACAGACTGACCGGCAGGGCCCCGGTTGAAGGGAAACCCTATCAACGCCTCGTGATTGCCTACTCGACTGCCGGCGCCGGAGGTGGCTACTGTGACGGGCATGAAGGAACGACGGAATCTCACGCAGCGACGTCATATCGACCTCGCACGTGTCGCCAGCGCGTTCTGTTGTCGCGAAGTCTGAGGGACCCCTCCTTCGCGCGCTGTCCCATGCCGTCCTGACCAGGACGGGCTCGCCCGATCCCGGGCCCTCTCCCCGCCGGTGACCCGGCTCTCCCCACCCGCGCCCGCTCCGCCACGCGCCACCCCGGCGCCGTGTGCGGCTCGGTGCTGCTCCGGGGCCGTCGCGCCGCCGCGCGCCGCGCCGTGCCGTCCTGGGCCCAGGACCGCCGGACGCTCCCCACCCCTGCCCGCTTCCCCCGTCTCCGGGAGTCCTCATGTCCCTTCCACCGTCCGCCGACCCCGTGCGCTTCGCGTACTGGGTGCCCAACGTCAGCGGCGGCCTGGTCACCAGCCGGATCGAACAGCGCACCGACTGGGGTTACGACTACAACCGCGAGCTCGCCGTGCTCGCCGAGAACAACGGCTTCGACTACGCGCTCAGCCAGGTCCGCTACATGGCGAGTTACGGCGCCGAGTACCAGCACGAGTCGACCTCCTTCAGCCTCGCCCTGCTGCTGGCCACCGAGCGGCTCAAGGTCATCGCCGCCGTCCATCCGGGTCTGTGGCATCCGGGAGTGCTGGCCAAGCTCGGCGCTACCGCCGACCACCTGTCCGAGGGACGGTTCGCGGTCAACGTCGTCAGCGGCTGGTTCAAGGACGAGTTCACCGCACTCGGCGAACCCTGGCTGGAGCACGACGAACGCTACCGCCGCTCCGAGGAGTTCATCCGGGCCCTGCGCTCCGTCTGGACCGAGGACCACGCCGAGCTGGCCGGGGACTTCTACCGGATCCGGGACTTCTCCCTCAAGCCCAAGCCGCTCAACACCGCGGAGCGCCCGCACCCGGAGATCTTCCAGGGCGGCAACTCCACGGCCGCCCGCGCCATGGCGGGTCGGGTCTCCGACTGGTACTTCAGCAACGGCAAGGACTTCGACGGCGTCACCGAACAGATCCAGGACGTGGCCCGATCCGCCGCCGCCGCGGGCCGCACCGCGCCGAAATTCGGGCTCAACGGCTTCCTCATCGCCCGTGACACCGAGGCCGAGGCCCGCGAGACCCTCCGGGAGATCGTCGCCAAGGCCGACTCCGAGGCGGTCGAGGGCTTCGGCTCCGCCGTCAAGCAGGCCGGGCGGTCCGCCGCCGACGGCAAGGGCATGTGGCAGGACTCCTCCTTCGAGGACCTGATCCAGTACAACGACGGCTTCCGTACGGGCCTGATCGGCACCCCGGAACAGATCGCCGAGCGGATCGTCGCCTACAAGCGGCTCGGCGTCGACCTCCTCCTCCTGGGTTTCCTGCACTACCTGGAAGAGGTCGAGTACTTCGGCAAGAAGGTGCTGCCCCTCGTCCGCGAACTGGAGGCGCGGCAGCCCGTTCCCGAACCCGCCCGCTCCTGACCCCCCCCCACCCCCACCCCACCACGGAAGAGGTCCACGATGAGCACCGTCGCACCCGCCGACTGGCAGACCCTCCCCACCCCCCACGACGCCGAGGGCTGGATCGCCCGCGCCACCGCCTCAGCCGAGGGCTTCGACCGGTTCTGGCGCAACGTCCGCACCCACACCCTGCACGACCCGGTCGCCTACAAGCGGCGCGAGGTCGGCCGGCACGTCCTGACCGGAGAACTGCCCCAGCCCACCTGGTACTCCTGACCGCCCGCCCGGCGTGCCGGTACCGCGCGGGCACGCCGGGCCCCGGGGTCTTTCGACCGCCACCACGAAAAGAGAGCCCATGGCCACCGTCCTGTCCGTCTCGGGAAGTCCCTCCGCCACCTCCCGCACCGCCCGGCTGCTGCGGCACCTCGACATCCAGCTCGCCGACCGGGGCCACACCGTCGTACCGCTCGACGTCCGCACCCTGCCCGCCGACGCCCTGCTGCGCGCCGACTTCGGACACCCGGCGGTGGCCGGAGCCCTCGACCTGTTCGCCCAGGCCGACGGCGTCGTCATCGGCACTCCCGTCTACAAGGCCGCCTACTCGGGGCTCCTGAAGTCCCTCCTGGACCTGCTGCCGCAGTACGCCCTCACCGGGAAGACGGTCCTGCCGCTGGCCACCGGCGGCAGCACCGCGCACGTCCTGGCCATCGACTACGCACTGCGCCCCGTGCTCAGCTCGATGGGCGCCACCCACATCACCCAGGGCTGGTTCGTCCTGGACCGGCACATCACGGTGTCCGCCGACGGGACCCTCACCGTCGACCCCGCCGCCGCCGAGGCGCTCGGCGCGATCGTCGACGGCTTCGCGACCGCGCTGGAGAGCCGCGCACCGGTGGCCGTCCATGGCTGAGGTCATCCGCGACGACGCCCAGGCACTGAAGAAGGCCGCCGAACTGGCCGCGGAGTTCCGCGCGGGAGCCCCGCGGCGCGACGCCGGACGCCTGCTGCCCCGCGCCGAACTCGACAAGCTCTCCGCGTCGGGCCTGCTGGCCGTGACCGTCCCCGCCGACCACGGCGGCGCGGACGTCGGCGCGGTCACCCTCGCCCGCATCTTCCGGCTGCTGGCCTCGGCCGACGCCAGCATCGCGCAGATCCCGCAGAGCCACTTCGCGTACGTCAACGTGATCCGCAGACAGGGCACACCGGAGCAACAGGCCTTCTTCTACGGAGAGCTGCTGGCCGGCAAGCGGCTCGGCAACGCCCAGTCGGAGGCCGGGACCAAGCACATCCAGGACATCCGCACCCGGCTGGAACCCGCAGCCGACGGCTCGTACCTGCTGACCGGTGTGAAGAACTACGCCACCGGCGCCCTCTTCGCCGACTGGATCCCCGTGCTCGCCGTCGGCGCCGACGAGAAGCCGTACGCCGCCTACGTCCCGGCCGGCGCGCCGGGCCTCACCGTCGTCGACGACTGGGACGGCATGGGCCAGCGCACCACCGCCAGCGGCACGGTGCGGCTGGAGGGGGTACGGGTGCCGGCCGACCAGGTGTTCGCCCACCACCTGACCTTCGAAGGACCCCAGCTGCACGGCGCGGTCGCGCAGTTGCTCCACGCCGCGATCGACGCCGGGATCGCGGCAGGGGCGCTGGCCGAGGCGGCGGAGTTCGTCCGGACGAAGAGCCGCCCCTGGTTCGAGAGCGGGTACGACACCGCGGCCGACGAACCGCTGCTCATCCAGCGGTTCGGCGAACTCGACCTGCGGGTACGGGCCGCCGACGCGCTCCTGGACACCGCGGCCCGCGTCGTCGACACCGCGCAGGCCACCCTGACCGAGGAGACCGCGGCCGAGGCGTCCCTCGCCGTCGCCGCCGCCAAGGTGTACGCGGCGGGCGCAGCCGTCGAGGTCGCCGGAGCCCTCTTCGAGGTGGCCGGCACCCGCTCCGCGCTCGACTCGCTCAACCTGCACCGGCACTGGCGCGACGCCCGTACCCACACCCTGCACGACCCGGCCCGCTGGAAGATCCAGCACCTCGGCCGCCACGCCCTCAACGGCACCCGCCCACCCCGCCACGGCCTGCTGTGACGCCCCAGATCGGAGACCACCGGTGACCCTCACCTTCCACTGGTTCCTGCCCACCAACGGCGACAGCCGCCATGTCGTCGGAGGCGGCCACGGCACCCCCGTCACCGCGGCCGGCGGCGACCGTCCGCCCACCGTCCGCTACCTCGCCCAGATCGCCCGCGCCGCCGAGGACCTCGGCTTCGAGGGGGTCCTGACGCCGACCGGTGCCTGGTGCGAGGACGCCTGGCTGACCACGGCCATGGTCAGCCAGCACACCGAACGGCTGAAGTTCCTGGTCGCCTTCAGGCCCGGCTTCGTCTCGCCCACGCTCGCCGCGCAGATGGCCGCCACCTATCAGCGCCAGACCGGAGGACGGCTCCTCCTGAACGTGGTGACCGGCGGGGAGAGCCACGAGCAGCGCGCCTACGGGGACTTCCTCGACAAGGACGCGCGCTACGCCCGCACCGGAGAGTTCCTGGAGATCGTCCGGGAGCTGTGGGACGGCAGGACGGTGAATCTGAAGGGCGAGCACCTCACCGTCGAGGACGCCAGGCTCGCCCGGGTCCCCGACCCGGTGCCCGAGGTGTACTTCGGCGGTTCGTCGCCCGCCGCCGGCGTGGTCGCGGCCCGGCACGCGGACGTCTACCTCACCTGGGGCGAGCCGCCCGCCCAGGTCGCGGAGAAGATCGCCTGGGTACGTGGGCTCGCCGAGCGCGAGGGCCGTACCGTGCGCTTCGGCATCCGCCTGCACGTGATCGCCCGGGACACTTCCGAGCAGGCCTGGGCCGAGGCGGACCGCCTCCTGGCGGGCTTCGACCCCGCCACCGTCCGCTCCGTGCAGGAGGGACTGGCCCGCAGCGAGTCCGACGGGCAGAAGCGGATGCTCGCCCTGCACGGCGGCGGCCGCGACGGCCTGGAGATCCACCCCAACCTGTGGGCGGGCATCGGCCTGGTCCGCGGCGGCGCGGGGACCGCGCTCGTCGGGAGCCACGAGGAGGTCGCCGAGCGCATCGAGGAGTACCACCGGCTGGGCATCGAGGAGTTCGTCCTGTCCGGCTACCCGCACCTGGAGGAGGCGTACTGGTTCGGCGAGGGCGTCCTGCCCCGGCTCGCGGCCCGCGGCCTCTGGGCTCACCCCGACGGGCCGGCCGAGCCCGGCCCCGCCCAGGTGCCCTTCGCCGCCCCGGGCCGGGGTGTGAGCCCCGCGCCCCGTGCAGGGGCCTGAGCAGCCCCCGCGGCCCCGGTCACTCCCAGAGCGTCGAGGGTGCCTCACGCCGGATGACCGGGGCGATCTCCTCGGCGAACCGCTGGAGCGTCTCCAGCTGTTCGCCGTAGGGCAGGCCGTAGCCGTCCACGGTGATCGACTGGAGATCGTGGCGGTACACCGCGTGGTAGCCGAGGATCTTGTCGATGATCTGCTGCGGGGACCCGATGAGCTGGGGCCCGTCGGCTATCGCGTCCTCGATCGTGCGGAACGGTGTGTTGTAGCCGGCCTTGCCCTCCAGATGCGGCTTGAAGGACTGGGCGACCTTGGCCTCGTACAGGCCCTTGTAGCGTGCGACGGCCTTCTGCGTGGTGTCCGCGATCAGCAGACCGCCGGACCCCGCCGCCACCCGGGCGCCGGCCGGGTCGTGTCCGTACGCCTCGAACCGCTCGCGGTAGTGGGCGATCAGCCGGGCGTACGCCTCCCTGGGCTGGATCGCGTTGGCCGTGAAGAGTGGATCACCGTGCTTCGCCGCGAGCTCGGGGGAGTTGAGGCTGGTCGCCGAGCCGTGCCAGACGCGCGGGGGGCCGGCGTACGGACGCGGCACGGTCGTCACGTTCTTCAGCGGCGGACGGAACTCGCCCTCCCAGTCGACCCCCTCCTCGGTCCACAGCCGCCGCAGCAGCTCGTACTTCTCCTTCTGCAGATCCCACTGCCGCTCCTCGTCGAGCCCGAACAGGCTGAAGTGACCGGCCTCCGCGCCCTTGCCCACGACGAGTTCGAGCCTGCCCCGCGCGATCTGGCCGACCGTCGCGAACTCCTCGGCCACCCGCACGGGGTCGAGGATCGCGACGACCGTGACCCCGGTCAGCAGCCGGATGGTGGAGGTCCTGGC
Source organism: Streptomyces sp. NPDC048565 (assembly GCF_040650935.1). Taxonomy (NCBI): domain Bacteria; kingdom Bacillati; phylum Actinomycetota; class Actinomycetes; order Kitasatosporales; family Streptomycetaceae; genus Streptomyces; species Streptomyces sp. NPDC048565. The sequence goes on along the minus strand of NZ_JBEZIH010000007.1, from coordinate 101,514 downwards.
GGCCAGCGCGCCCAGGACCACGCCGGGGCTCGACGAGAGGAACGGCCCGGCGTGCCGTTCCCCGATCGCGTACGCGTCGAAGCCGAGCCGCTCAGCGGCCACGCCGGTCTCGATCACTTCGTGGAACCGCTCCGCGGCCGAGGGGAGTTCGCCCGTCAGCGGATGCGGGGCATGGCCGACGAGGGAGAGTACGGAGAACTTCAAGGGGGCGTTCCTTCCGTGTGGTGCGGTGCGGCGGGGAGGAGTCAGAGGGCGGCGAGGCCGAGGTGGCCGCGCAGGGTCCTGGCGGAGTAGGCGGTACGGAAGAGCCCGCGCCGCTGAAGGACGGGCACGAGGCCCGCGACGATCGTGTCCAGGTCGTCGGGAAGCACCGCGGGCCGCAGCCGGAACCCGTCGGCGCCACCCTCCTGGAACCACTCCTGGAGCAGGTCGGCCAGGCCCTCGGGCGTGCCGGTGAACACGGCGGCGTCCGAGGTGAACGGCTCGCCCGCGGCCTCCTCCAGGGCGGCCAGCCGGGCGTCGGCCGCCTCCTGGCCCGCGCCCAGTACGACATCGACGTCGGCGAACACCCGCAGCGCCCCGGCGGGGCGGCCCGCCGCCTCCCGCAGCGACTCGACCTCCTCGCGGATGGCGACAAGACCGGCGGTGTCGGCGGGGGTCACGAACACGACGTCGCCGTGTGCGGCCGCCAGCCGGTAGGGGACCGTGGAGTGCGCGAGCAGCGCCAGCGGCGGCCTGCCCTGCGGCGGGGTCACCTCGGTGTCCCACGCCCCGGTCGCCTCGGTCAGGAACTCGCCCGCCCGCGCGAAGAGTTCGGCCACCCGCCGGTCCCCCTCGGGGGTGCCGGCCACCGCCACGAGCGCGGCGTGCTCGGGACCGCTTGTCGTGGCCCGGGGCCGTACTCCCGCCCGCCCCGCGCTCAGCTGGTCGAGCGTCGCGATCCGCGTCGCCCAGGCGAGGGGGTCGCCCGTCGCCGGACCGAGCGGGACGAGCCCGATCCGCTCGGTGACCTGTGCCGCGAGGCCGAGCAGCAGCCCCGAGTCGAGGCGCCCGGGGCCGTCCTCCACAGTGATGAAGTCGAGCAGTCCGGCCTCGGCGCCGCGTACCAGCCGGGCGTACGCGTCGGGGGTGAAGGGCCCGGCGGGCGCGGCCGGATGCGAACCGGCGCCGTTCAGCGCCGCTGACAGATGGAATCCCTGGTGTTCGGACATCCCTCCACTGTCCCCGCGTCACATTGCACCCGTATGGCGGTCACATGGCACGTCCGACGGAGGGCGTCCCGCAGGGCACCTTCACCGGGACGGCCGCAGGGGCGGCCTCCCGACCGGGAGACCGCCCCTGCTTCCGTGTGCGGGCGCTGTCAGCGCCCCTCGGCCAGCATGTCCTCGACCGAGGACCTGATGTCGTCCGTGGCCAGGCCCCGGATCGTCAGCGTCGTCCGGCGGCGCAGCACGTCGTCCGCCGTCTCGGCCCACTCGCGGTCGCGCGCGTACGCCACCTGCGCCCAGATCTCCGGGGCGTCGGGGTGGATGCGCTCGGCCAGTGCCGGGTTCTCGTTCGCCATCCGTACGACGTCGAAGGAGAGCGAGCCGTAGTGGGTCGCGAGGTGCCGGGCCGTGTCGGCGGACATCCGCGGCCCCGGCGTACCGCCGTCGACCAGCAGCCGGTGCGCGACCGCGTTCGGGTTGGCGATACCGGGCAGCGGCACCTTCTTCGGCAGCCGTGCCATCGGCTCCATGTCCTCGGCGAGGGGGTGCCCGGGCAGTTCGGCCAGCTTGTTCATGACCGTACGGCCGATGTGGCGGAACGTCGTCCACTTGCCGCCGGCGACCGACAGCATCCCGCCGCGTCCCTCGGTCACGACCGTCTCGCGCTTGGCCTTGGAGGTGTTGCCGGGACCGCCGGGGAGCACGCGCAGCCCCGCGAAGGAGTAGGTGATCAGATCGCGGGACAGCTGCTGGTCCCGGACGGAGAACGCCGCCTCGTCGAGGATCTGCGCCGTGTCCTTCTCGGTGACGGCGACATCGGCCGGGTCGCCCTCGTACTCCTCGTCGGTCGTACCGAGCAGCAGCATGTCCTCCCACGGCAGGGCGAACGTGATCCGGTACTTGTCGATCGGCGTCGCCAGCGCGGCCTTCCACGGGCGGGTGCGCTTGAGGACGAGGTGGGCGCCCTTGGACAGACGTATGGAGGGCGCCGAGTTCGGGTCCTCCAGCTTCCGCAGGTGGTCGACCCACGGGCCGGTGGCGTTCAGTACGAGACGGGCGTTCACGCCGAACTCCGTACCGTCCTGGCGGTCCTCCAGGTCGGCGCCGGTGACCCGGCCCTTGGTGAACCGCAGCCCGGTCACCGCGGCGTGGTTGAGGACGACGGCGCCCGCGTCGACGGCCGCGCGGACCGTCATCAGCGCCATCCGGGCGTCGTTCATCTGGTCGTCGCCGTAGACCGCGACGGCCTTGAGGTTGTCCGTGCGCAGCTCGGGCACGTCGCGCTGGGCACGGGCCGGGCTGATCACATGGCCGACGCCGTCGCCGAACGCGGACAGCGCCGAGTAGGCGAAGACACCCGCGCCGAGCTTGGCGGCGCCGTGCGGCCCGCCCTTGTAGACGGGCAGGTAGAAGGTGAGCGGGTTGGCCAGGTGCGGGGCGACCTGGCGGGAGACCGCGCGCCGCTCGAAGTGGTTCTCGGCGACTAGCTTCACCGCGCCGGTCTGGAGGTAGCGCAGACCGCCGTGGAGCAGCTTGGAGGAGGCCGAGGAGGTGGCGCCGGCGAAGTCACCGGCGTCCACCAGGGCCACCCGCAGTCCGGACTGCGCGGCGTGCCAGGCGGTGGAGATGCCCAGGATGCCGCCGCCGATCACCAGGAGGTCGTACGTCGCCTTGGAAAGCTGCTCCCGGGTCTCGGCACGGCTCGGGAGGGAGCCGGAGGCCGGATGCGTCCCGAGGGCGGGGACGCTCTGCAGGGTGGTCATGTCGTGTGCTCCTCAGCTCTCTTCGTCGTCGATCCAGCTCATGGTCCGTTCGACGGCCTTGAGCCAGCTCTTGTACTCGCGGTCACGGGCGGCCGCGTCCATGCGGGGTGTCCACTCGGCGGCACGGCGCCAGTTGGCGCGCAGCGCGTCGGTGTCCGGCCAGAAGCCGACGGCGAGGCCGGCGGCGTAGGCGGCGCCGAGGCAGGTGGTCTCGGCGACCATGGGGCGCACCACGGGTGCGTCCAGGAAGTCCGAGAGCGTCTGCATCAGCAGGTTGTTGGAGGTCATGCCGCCGTCGACCTTGAGCGCGGTCAGCTCGACGCCGGAGTCCTTGGTCATGGCGTCGCTGATCTCGCGGGTCTGCCAGGCGGTGGCCTCGAGAACGGCCCGGGCGATGTGCGCCTTGGTGACGTAGCGGGTGAGACCCGCGATGACACCGCGGGCGTCGGGGCGCCAGTACGGGGCGAACAGGCCGGAGAACGCGGGCACGAAGTAGGCGCCGCCGTTGTCCTCGACGGAGGAGGCGAGCGTCTCGATCTCGGCCGCGGACTTGATCAGGCCCATCTGGTCGCGCATCCACTGCACCAGCGAACCGGTGACGGCGATGGATCCCTCGAGGGCGTAGACCGGCTTCTGGTCGCCGATCTGGTAACCGACGGTCGTCAGCAGTCCGTTGTACGAGTTGACCGGAGTGTCGCCGGTGTTCATGAGCATGAAGGTGCCCGTGCCGTACGTGGACTTGGCCTCGCCCTCGGCGAAACAGGTCTGCCCGAACAGCGCGGCCTGCTGGTCGCCGAGCGCGGAGGCCACCGGCACGCCGTCGAGTACGCCGCCCTTGGCGGTGCCGTACACCTCGGCGGAGGACCGGATCTCCGGCAGGACGGCCGCCGGGATCTCCAGCGACTGGACGATCTTGTCGTCCCACTCCATCCTGTGCAGGTTCATCAGGAGGGTGCGGGAGGCGTTGGTGACGTCGGTGACATGGACGCCGCCGTCGGTGCCGCCGGTCAGATTCCAGATGACCCAGGAGTCCATGGTGCCGAAGAGGATGTCGCCCCGCTCGGCCCGCTCGCGCAGCCCCTCGACGTTGTCGAGCAGCCAGCGGACCTTCGGTCCCGCGAAGTACGACGCGAGGGGCAGGCCCGTCTCGCGGCGGAAGCGGTCCTGGCCCACGTTGCGGCCGAGCTCCTTGCAGAGCGCGTCGGTGCGGGTGTCCTGCCAGACGAGGGCGTTGTACACCGGCTCACCGGTGTGCTTGTCCCAGAGCAGGGTGGTCTCGCGCTGGTTGGTGATGCCGATGGCCTTGACGTCGGCGGAGGTGATGCCCGCCTTGACGACGGCCCCGGCGACGACCTCCTGGACGTTCTCCCAGATCTCTTTCGCGTCGTGCTCGACCCAGCCCGGCTTGGGGAAGATCTGCTCGTGTTCCTTCTGGTCGACGGAGACGATCCGGCCGTCCTTGTCGAAGACGATGCATCGGCTGGACGTGGTGCCCTGGTCGATGGCCGCGATGAACGGCCCGGTGGTGTGTGCGTCGGTCACGGTTGGCTCCCGGAAGTCTGTGTGGTGGTGAGGTGGGGTCTCAGGCGAAGGCGACGTTGTAGAGCCCGCCGGCCAGCGCGCCCCCGACGAGCGGTCCTACGACAGGTACCCAGGCGTAGCCCCAGTCGGATCCGCCCTTGTTCGGCAGAGGCAGCAGCGCGTGCACGATCCGCGGACCGAGGTCGCGCACCGGGTTGATCGCGTAGCCGGTCGGGCCGCCGAGCGACAGACCTATGCTGACGACCACCAGGGCGGTGATCAGGGCGCCGAGCGCGCCGAGGCCGTTGCCCTCGTCGTTCAGGCCCTGGGTCAGGATCGCCAGGATCAGCACGAAGGTGGCGATGATCTCCGTGACGACGTTCTGCACCGCGTGCCGGATCTCCGGGCCCGTGGTGAAGATGCCGAGCACGGGGCCGGCCTTCGGCGCCGCCACCTGGTCGACCATGCCGTCCTCGGACGGCTGGTCCTTCAGGATCTCGGGATCGGTGAGGTGCGCGTGGAACTGGCCGTAGTAGACGGCCCAGACGAGCACGGCACCGATGATCGCGCCGAGCAGCTCGGAGGCGAGATACAGGGGCACATCGCTCCACGCGGTGCCCCCCTCGATCGCGAGACCGATCGTGACGGCCGGATTGAGGTGGGCGCCGGACACGCCCGAGGCTATGTAAGCACCGGTCAGTACGGCGAAGCCCCACCCGAAGGTGATGGCGAGCCAGCCTGCGTTGTGCGCCTTGGAGCGCTTGAGTGTGACGGCGGCACAGACACCGCCGCCGAGCAGTACGAGAACGGCGGTACCGATGGTCTCGCCGATGAAGATGTCGGAGCTGGACACCGCGACTCCTTTGTCCTTCGTCCAGGGGAAGGCGAAACACCGGGTCCCTCCGGTGATCGCGCCCCCAGGTGCGTACCCGCTGAGTACGGGCACATCACCTGTAGGGCTTGACCGGCCCTCGGCACTGTCACACCCTAACGCGTATTGCCGTTAAGTGTTCGGCAATGCCGACCGGTGAACGGCAATGTTTCTCCCCGAGGGTGGGTGCGTCAAGAGGTCTGTGACGTGCGACTCGATCGTTACCGGTGCCGCGGACGGCGTTACCGGTGTCGCGGACGGCTCGGACCGTCCGGCGGCCTCAGAAGCGCCCGGCGCCCAGATCCCGGGAGACGGCCCGGGCGCAGTCGCGCACGGCCGCGACGAGCTCGGGCCGCAGCTCGCCGCCGGAGCAGACGCGCTCCACAGCGCCGGTCAGAGCGACGGCGCCGACCGGCATCCTGCGCCGGTCGTGGATGGGGGCGGCCGCCGCCGCCACGCCCTCCCAGGTCTCCTCGACATCGGCCGCCCAGCCCTGCGCGCGGGTCAGGGCGAGCAGCGACTCGAACTCCTCGTCGCCCGTGACGGTCCGTGGTGTGAACGACCGGCGCTCCACCTCGGTGGCCTCGCTGTGCGCGACCGGGTCGTAGGCGGCGAGGACCTTGCCCAGGGCCGTGGAGTGCAGCGGCTGCATGGCTCCGACCTCCAGCACCTGGCGGCTGTCGTCGGGCCGGAAGACATGGTGGACGATCAGCACCCCGTGCTGGTGCAGCACGCCCAGGTGGACGCTCTCGCCGCTGGAACGGGCCAGGTCGTCGGTCCACACCAGTGCGCGGGCCCGCAGCTCGTGCACATCGAGATAGCTGTTGCCCAGGCGCAGCAGCTCGGCGCCCAGCTGATAGCGGCCGGACGCCGCGTCCTGCTCGACGAAGCCCTCGTGCTGGAGGGTGCGCAGGATGCCGTGCGCAGTACCCTTGGCCAGGCCGAGCGAGGACGAGATGTCGGACAGGCCGAGGCGGCGCTCGCCACCGGCCAGCAGGCGCAGCATCGCGGCTGCCCGCTCGAGCGACTGGATGTTCTTCGCCATCGCGCCGTAACTCCTCCACCTCGGTTCGACAATGCTGAACACTATCGGTCCATGCCGACCTCTGTCCGGTGGCGCGACGATTATCCGTCATCCCGCTGGGAGGGCCCGTCACCCGCACAGCATGCAGTCCGCCTCGTGGGACGCGAGGACCGGCCCGGCCGCCTCCCCGCTACGCTGGCCGCGTGCCTCTTCGGCAGAAGGGCGCAAAGCCGACAGCCGTCGCATCCCAGGGAGAACATCCATGGCCTCGTTGCCGACCCCCTCCGCTGACAGCCGTAACCGAGCCGCAGCGCTCCGTGAGGCGCTCGCCACCCGGGTGGTGGTGGCCGACGGTGCCATGGGCACCATGCTCCAGGCCCAGGAACCCACGCTCGACGACTTCGAGAACCTCGAAGGCTGCAACGAGATCCTGAACGTCACCCGGCCCGACATCGTCCGCTCGGTGCACGAGGAGTACTTCGCGGTCGGCGTGGACTGCGTCGAGACGAACACCTTCGGAGCCAACGCCTCCGCCCTGGGGGAGTACGACATCCCCGGCAGGATCCACGAGCTCTCCGAGTCCGGCGCCGCCATCGCCCGCGAGGTCGCCGACCGGTTCACCGAATCGACCGGACAGCAGCGCTGGGTGCTCGGCTCCATCGGCCCCGGCACCAAGCTGCCGACGCTGGGCCACGCCCCCTACACGGTGCTGCGTGACGGCTTCCAGCAGAACGCCGAAGGGCTGATCGCCGGCGGCGCGGACGCGCTCATCATCGAGACCACCCAGGACCTCCTCCAGACCAAGGCCGCCGTGCTGGGTGCGCGACGCGCCCTGGAGGCCATGGGCAGCGACCTGCTGGTGCTGTGTTCCCTGGCCTTCGAGACCACCGGCACCATGCTGCTCGGGTCCGAGATCGGGGCCGCGCTGACCGCGCTCGAACCGCTCGGTGTCGACATGATCGGCCTGAACTGCTCGACCGGCCCCGCCGAGATGAGCGAGCACCTGCGCTACCTCACGCGCCACTCCCGCATCCCGCTGCTCTGCATGCCGAACGCCGGGCTGCCCGTGCTCACCAAGGACGGCGCGCACTTCCCGCTCGACGCGGAGGGCCTGGCCGACGCCCAGGAGACCTTCGTCCAGGAGTACGGCCTCTCGCTCGTCGGCGGCTGCTGCGGCACCACACCCGAGCACCTGCGCCGGCTCGTCGACCGTGTCCGCGGCTCCGACATCACCTCCAGGGATCCGCACCCCGAGCCCGGCGCGGCCTCGCTCTACCAGACCGTCCCCTTCCGCCAGGACACCTCGTACCTGGCGATCGGTGAGCGTACGAACGCCAACGGATCCAAGAAGTTCCGCGAGGCCATGCTCGACGCACGCTGGGACGACTGCGTGGAGATGGCCCGCGACCAGATCCGCGAGGGCGCGCACATGCTCGACCTGTGCGTCGACTACGTGGGGCGCGACGGCGTCGCCGACATGGAGGAGCTGGCCGGCCGCTTCGCCACCGCCTCCACCCTGCCGATCGTCCTGGACTCCACCGAGCTGCCCGTGCTGCGCGCCGGCCTGGAGAAGCTCGGCGGCCGGGCCGTACTGAACTCCGTCAACTACGAGGACGGTGACGGCCCCGAGTCCCGCTTCGCCAAGGTCAGCGCCCTGGCCTCCGAGCACGGCGCCGCGCTGATCGCGCTGACCATCGACGAGGAGGGCCAGGCCCGCACCGTCGAGCACAAGGTCGCCATCGCCGAACGGCTCATCGAGGACCTCACCACCAACTGGGGCATCCACGAGTCCGACATCCTCATCGACTGCCTGACCTTCACGATCTGCACGGGCCAGGAGGAGTCCCGCAAGGACGGGATCGCCACGATCGGGGCCATCCGCGAGCTGAAGCGGCGCCACCCCGAGGTGCAGACCACCCTCGGCCTGTCCAACATCTCCTTCGGCCTGAACCCGGCCGCCCGCGTCATCCTGAACTCCGTGTTCCTGGACGAGTGCGTCAAGGCCGGTCTGGACTCGGCGATCGTGCACGCCTCCAAGATCCTGCCGATCGCCCGACTGGAGGAGGAGCAGGTCAAGGTCGCCCTCGACCTCATCCACGACCGCCGGGAGGAGGGCTACGACCCGCTGCAGCGGCTCATGGAGCTCTTCGAGGGCGTCAACATGAAGTCGATGAAGCAGGGGAAGGCCGAGGAGCTCCTCGCCCTGCCGCTGGACGAGCGGCTCCAGCGCCGCATCATCGACGGTGAGAAGAACGGCCTGGAGGCCGACCTCGACGAGGCGCTGCTGACCAGGCCCGCGCTGGAGATCGTCAACGACACGCTGCTGGCGGGCATGAAGGTCGTGGGCGAGCTCTTCGGCTCCGGCCAGATGCAGCTGCCGTTCGTGCTGCAGTCCGCCGAGGTCATGAAGACCGCGGTGGCGCATCTCGAACCGCACATGGAGAAGACCGATGACGACGGCAAGGGCACCATCGTGCTGGCCACGGTCCGCGGTGACGTCCACGACATCGGCAAGAACCTCGTCGACATCATCCTGTCCAACAACGGCTTCAACGTGGTCAACCTGGGCATCAAGCAGCCCGTCTCGGCGATCCTGGAGGCCGCGGAGGAACACCGCGCCGACGTCATCGGCATGTCGGGCCTGCTGGTGAAGTCCACCGTGATCATGAAGGAGAACCTTCAGGAGCTGAACCAGCGCAGGCTGGCGGCGGACTACCCGGTGATCCTCGGCGGTGCCGCCCTGACCAGGGCCTACGTCGAACAGGACCTGCACGAGATCTATGAGGGCGAAGTCCGCTACGCCCGCGACGCGTTCGAGGGCCTGCGGCTGATGGACGCCCTCATCGCCGTCAAGCGCGGCGTCCCGGGCGCCAGCCTGCCCGAGCTGAAGCAGCGCCGGGTGCCCAAGCGGGACACTCCCGTGGTCGAGGTGGTGGAGCCCGAGGAAGGGGTACGGTCCGACGTCTCGGTCACCAACCCGGTGCCCGAGCCGCCCTTCTGGGGGACCAGGGTCGTCAAGGGCATCCAGCTCAAGGAGTACGCCTCCTGGCTCGACGAGGGCGCGCTCTTCAAGGGCCAGTGGGGCCTCAAGCAGGCCCGCGCCGGTGACGGGCCGACGTACGAGGAGCTCGTGGAGCGGGAGGGCAGGCCGCATCTGCGCGGCTGGCTCGACAAGCTGCACACCGAGAACCTGCTGGAAGCCGCCGTCGTCTACGGCTACTTCCCCTGCGTCTCCAAGGGTGACGACGTCATCCTGCTGCACGAGGACGGGTCGGAGCGCACCCGCTTCACCTTCCCGCGCCAGCGCCGCGGCCGCCGCCTGTGCATCGCGGACTTCTTCCGTCCCGAGGAGTCGGGGGAGACGGACGTGATCGGCCTCCAGGTCGTCACCGTCGGCTCGAAGATCGGCGGGGCCACCGCCGAGCTGTTCGAGGCGAACTCCTACCGCGACTACCTGGAGCTGCACGGGCTGTCCGTGCAGCTGGCCGAGGCACTCGCCGAGTACTGGCACGCACGCGTCCGCAGCGAGCTCGGCTTCGCCGGCGAGGACCCGTCAGGCGTCGAGGACATGTTCGCGCTGAAGTACCGCGGGGCGCGCTTCTCGCTGGGCTACGGGGCCTGCCCCGACCTGGAGGACCGGGCGAAGATCGCAGGGCTCCTGGAGCCCGAGCGGATCGGGGTGAAGCTCTCCGAGGAGTTCCAGCTGCACCCCGAGCAGTCCACGGACGCGATCGTCATCCACCACCCGGAGGCGAAGTACTTCAACGCACGGTAGGGCACTGTTCAACGCGCGGTAAGGCACTGCTCCGCGCGCCGTGGAGACACGAGTCGTAGAATTGTCGGTCCAGTGCAGGCCGGTCGCCGTTCCCACCGGGAAGGCGGCCGGCCTTCTCGTCCCTCATGGAGGTGTGCCGGATGACCAGTACGGTCCCCGCGTCCCTGACCCGTACGACCGAAGGGTCGGCGCTGCAAGCCGTCCTGCTCGACATGGACGGCACACTGGTCGACACCGAGGGGTTCTGGTGGGACGTGGAGGTCGAGGTCTTCGCCGACCTCGGTCACCGGCTGGAGACGGCCTGGCGCGAGGTGGTGGTCGGCGGGCCGATGACCCGCAGCGCCGGCTATCTCATCGAGGTCACCGGCGCCGACATCGCCATGGAAGAGCTCACGGTGCTGCTCAACGACCGCTTCGAGAAGCGCATCGGACGCGGTGTCCCGCTGATGCCGGGCGCCGCCCGGCTGCTCGCCGAGCTCGCCGCGCACGAGGTGCCCACCGCCCTGGTCTCCGCCTCGCACCGGCGCATCATCGACCGGGTCCTGGACTCCGTGGGCCGCCACCACTTCGCGCTCACGGTCGCCGGGGACGAGGTGACCCGCACGAAGCCCCACCCCGAGCCCTATCTCACGGCGGCGGCGGGCTTCGGGGCGGATCCCGGGCGCTGCGCGGTCATCGAGGACACCGCCACGGGAGTCGCCGCGGCCGAGGCCGCGGGCTGCCGGGTCGTCGCCGTACCCTCCGTGGCGCCGATCGCCGCCGCGCCCGGCAGGGCGGTCGTCGCCTCTCTGGAGCAGGTTGATCTCGCATTTCTCCGGGACTTTGTCGCCGGTGAGTGACAGCCGGCATACCGAGCGTATTTCGTCGGAGGCCGACAACAATTCGCCTCCGAATTCTGTTCGTTCCCCGCTTTCGCGCGCCGTTTAAATCAGGTCCATGTCAATGCGTCCGATGCGTCGACGGGGTGATGTTCGTCACTCGATGTAACGCTCCGGGGGTCTTGAATTCAGCCAGGTCGGCTGGTTCGAGACCCCCTTACGTCCGTATTCATGAAGGCGTGTACGAAACATTCCTGAGCATGACATGGACAACCCGTCATCGGTGATCACCGAGCGAATACGGGCCCGATCCGCACCGGTCAAGTCCCCCTGCGGCGCCTACTAATCTCGGTTTTCTCACATGCCGGAATGAGGGAGAACGTCCAGATGAACCGCAAGACGCTGGTGCTGCCGGCCGTAGTGGGCCTGCTGGTACCCGTGCTCGCCGCCTGCGGCGGGTCGGACGACGGGGGCGATGCCATCGTTGTCGGGACAACGGACCAGTTCATCGCCTCGAAGGACAACCCGGCTCCCCTCGACCCGGCCATCGGCTACGACGCCGGCATATGGAACCTGCTGCGCCAGACCGTGCAGACCCTGACCCACATCCCGCGCGGCGGCGGCGAGCCCGTGCCCGAGGCGGCCAAGAGCTGCGCCTTCACCGACACGGCGAACGAGAGCTACCGCTGCACGCTGCGCGACGGGCTCACCTTCGCCGACGGCACGCCCGTCACCCCGGACGACGTCAAGTACTCCTTCCAGCGGGTCCTCGACATCAATTACGGCAGCGGTCCCGTCGGCCTCCTCACCAACATCGACACGATGGAGACCAAGGGCGAGAACGAGATCGTCTTCCATCTGAAGTCCTCGGACGCGACCTTCCCCTACAAGCTCGCCACGCCGCCCGCCGGGATCGTGCAGAAGAACAAGTACCCGGCGAAGGAGGCCCGTGAGGGCTTCCAGATCGACGGATCCGGCCCGTACACGATGGAGCCCGAGGTCAAGGGCGACAAGGTCGTCAAGGTGGTCTTCACCAAGAACCCGAAGTACAAGGGCGATCTGAAGGTCAGGAACGAGAAGGTCGAGATGGACCTCTTCCCCGACGCGGCGGCGATGGGCAAGGCTCTCGACGCCGAGAAGATCGACATGATGACGCGCACCATGTCGCCCGAGCAGTCCCAGAAGATGCTGGAGGAGCCGAAGGAGGGCGTGAAGCTCACCGAGATGCCCGGCTTCGCCATCAGCTACGTCGCGTTCAACACCGAGGCCCCCGCGGTGAAGAACAAGGCCGTCCGCCAAGCCATGGCCCAGATCATCGACCGCGGGGCCGTCGCCAGCAAGGTGTACGGCAGCACCGCCGAGCCGCTCTACTCGCTGATCCCGTCCGGCATCACCAACCACACCAACTCGTTCTACAACAAGTACGGCGAGCCCGACGCGGACGCGGCGGCCGAGACCCTGGACAAGGCCGGCATCAGCACACCGGTGAAGTTCACGCTGCACTACACGACCGACCACTACGGCCCCGCCGCCAAGGCGGAGTACGAGACACTGGCGAAGCAGCTCAACGAAACGAAGCTGTTCGACGTCGACGTGCAGGGCGCGCCCTGGGACAAGTTCCGGCCCCACCAGAGGAAGGGTGACTACGCCGTCTACGGCATGGGCTGGTTCCCCGACTTCCCGGACCCGGACACCTACATCGCGCCGTTCATCGACAAGGGCAACTTCCTCAACGCGCCCTACCGGTCGGCCCAGGCGGACACGCTCATCCCGCAGTCCCGCCGCGAGGCCGACCGCAGCGCCGCGGCGCCGACCTTCGAGAAGCTCCAGAACATCGTCGCCGAAGACGTCCCCGTGCTCCCCGTCTGGCAGGGCAAGCAGTACGTCGCCTCCCTCGACGAGCTGACCGGTGTGGAGTACGCGGTCACCTCCTCGGCCGACCTCCAGCTCTGGGAGCTCGAGCAGAGCGGGTCCTGACGCGGCGTCTCATACGAACCGGCGCGGTCCGGGGCCCCATCGGCCCCGGACCGCGCCGGTTCTCGTCTCCGCCCCGCCTCACTGGGCGCCGGGACGCACCAGTCCGCTCTCGTACGCGTAGACGGCGGCCTGCACACGGTCGCGCAGGCTCAGCTTCGTCAGCACATGGCCCACATGTGTCTTGACCGTCGTCTCGCTGACGAACAGGTCGGCGGCGATCTCCGCGTTGGACAGGCCGCGGGCCACCAGCTTCAGCACCTCCACCTCGCGCTCGGTGAGGGTGTGCAGGGCGTCGGGGACGGGGTCCTCGCCCGAGGGCAGATGGTCGGCGTACTTGTCGAGCAGCCGGCGCGTGATGCTCGGCGCCAGCATCGCCTCTCCGGCGGCCACCACCCGGATGGCCTGCACCAGCTCGTTGGCCGGGGCGTCCTTCAGCAGGAAGCCGCTGGCGCCGGCGCGCAGCGCCTCCACCACGTACTCGTCGAGATCGAACGTCGTCAGCACCAGGACCTTCGCCGGGCCGTCCCGCCCGGGGCCCGTGATCTGGCGGGTCGCCTCGACCCCGTCCATCCTCGGCATCCGGATGTCCATGAGCACGACATCGGGCTGCAGGGCCCGCACCTGCTCGATGGCCTGCAGACCGTCCCCGGCCTCACCGACCACCGCCAGATCGCCCTCCGCCTCCAGGATCATCCGGAAACCGGTGCGCAGCAGTGGTTGGTCATCGACGAGCAGGACGCGGATAGCCACGTAATCTCCTTAGGGGCCTTCGAGGGCCACGGACGGGCCGGCCTCGGCCCTGGCCGGCTCCATTCTGCCCTGGACAGCCTCCACCGATTCGGGCGGGCGCACGGACAGCGGATAGACCGGGGGAGTCCCACCGAATTCGGGGCAGACCGCCTGGTGGTCGCACCAGCCGCACAGCTTCGTCGGCCTCGGCCGCCACTCGCCCGTCTCGGTGGCCAGCCGGATCGCCTCCCACAGCGCCAGCAGCTTGCGCTCGACCCGCTCCAGATCGGCCGGGACCGGGTCGTACGTCAGGACGTCGCCACTGCCGAGATAGACGAGCTGGAGCCGGCGCGGCACCACGTTCTTCAGGCGCCACACCACCAGGGCGTAGAACTTCATCTGGAACAGCGCGCTCTCCGCGTACTCCGGCCGCGGTGCCTTGCCCGTCTTGTAGTCCACGATGCGCACGTCACCCGTCGGAGCCACATCGACGCGGTCGATCACCCCGCGCAGCCGCAGACCCGAATCCAGCTCCGTCTCGACGAACAGCTCCCGCTCGGCAGGCTCCAGGCGGGTCGGGTCCTCCAGCGAGAACCACCGCTCCACGAGCCGCTCCGCCTCGCTCAGCCATCCCGCGAGCCGCTCACCACCCGGATCCCCGTCGAAGAGCTCCGTCAGCTCGGGCTTCGACTCCAGCAGCCGGTCCCACTGCCCGGGGATCAGCGCCTTGGCCCGCGGCGCCGTACGGTCCGTCGCCGGGGCGTCGAAGAGGCGCTCGAGCACCGCATGCACCAGCGTGCCGCGGGTAGCTGCCTCACTGGGCTTCTCGGGGAGCTTGTCGATGACGCGGAAGCGGTACAGCAGGGGGCACTGCATGAAATCGTTCGCGCGCGACGGCGACAGGGACGAGGGTGGCTGAGGCGGGCGCGGCAGGGACGTCATGTCGCAGACCCTACGGCCCGCCACTGACACCCGGCGGCATACCATCGACGGCAGAGCCCGCGCACAGCATGATCGTGGCAGAACAGCCACCGACCGGAGGGACCCCGTGGACGAGAGCGGCGACAGCGGGCGCCCGCGGCCCGGCGCAGGGGGCAAGGACCCCGGCACCGGCCCTGACAAGGGCAAGCAGCGACGACCGGCGGAGCCCGGCGGCGGCCTGCTCATGGGCCGCCCCTTCGGCGTGCCCGTGTATGTGGCTCCCAGCTGGTTCGTCGTCGCCGCCCTGATCACCTGGGTGTTCGGCGGACAGCTCGACCGTGTGCTGCCCGAGCTCGGCGGCCTCCGCTATCTGGTCGCGCTCTTCTTCGCGATCGCGTTCTACGCTTCCGTGCTCGTCCACGAGCTCGCCCACACCGTCGCCGCGCTGCGCTACAAACTGCCGGTGCGCCGCATCCAGCTCCAGTTCTTCGGCGGTGTCTCCGAGATCGAGAAGGAGTCCGAGACCCCCGGCCGCGAGTTCGTCCTCGCCTTCGTGGGCCCCCTGCTCTCCCTCGTGCTCGGCGGCGTCTTCTACGTCCCGCTCCAGTTCGTCGAGGCCGGCACCGTCCCCGGCGTGCTCCTCGCCGGGCTGATGATCTCCAACCTCATCGTCGCCGCCTTCAACCTGCTGCCCGGGCTGCCCCTGGACGGCGGACGCATGCTCCGCGCCGTCGTGTGGAAGATCACGGGCAAGCCGATGAGCGGCACCGTCGCCGCCGCGTGGGTCGGCCGGGGCCTGGCCGTCATCGTCCTCGTCGGCCTGCCCCTGCTCACCCACACCGGCGCCCTCGGCAACTCCACCAGCGACATCAGCGGCATGGAGACCGTCACCGACGCGCTGCTCGCCGCGATCCTCGCCGGCATCATCTGGACCGGCGCGGGCAACAGCCTGCGCATGGCCCGCCTGCGGGAGCACCTCCCCGACCTGCGGGCCCGCACCCTCACCCGGCGGGCCGTGCCCGTCGAGTCCGCCACCCCGCTCTCCGAGGCGCTGCGCCGCGCCAACGAGGCCGGCGCCCGCGCCCTCGTCGTCGTCGACGGACAGGGCAGCCCCAAGGGCGTCGTCCGGGAGGCTGCCATCGTCGGCGTCCCCGAACACCGCCGGCCCTGGGTGGCCGTCAGTGGCCTCTCCCAGGACATCACCGACGGCATGAAGGTCCCCGCCGAACTGGCCGGCGAGGCACTCCTGGACCGGCTCAAGGCCACCCCGGCCACCGAGTACCTGGTGGTCGAGGAGACCGGCGAGATCTACGGCGTACTCTCCACCGCCGACGTCGAGCGCGCCTTCGTCAAGGCCATGGCCAGGCCCTCGGCCTGACGCCCGGAAGGCGGCGCCCGAAATACCGGTACGCTGTTCACATGTCCGAACCGACCGGTGCCGCCCGCCGTCGCGGCCCATTCAAAGTCGGGGACCAGGTCCAGCTCACCGACCCCAAGGGACGCCACTACACCTTCACGCTCGAAGCCGGAAAGAACTTCCACACCCACAAGGGTTCTTTCCCGCACGACGAGCTGATCGGTGCTCCCGAGGGCAGTGTTGTCCGTACCACGGGAAACGTCGCCTATCTCGCGCTGCGCCCCCTGCTCCCCGACTACGTCCTGTCCATGCCCCGCGGTGCCGCCGTGGTCTACCCGAAGGACGCGGGCCAGGTCCTCGCCTTCGGTGACATCTTCCCCGGTGCGCGCGTCGTCGAAGCCGGCGTCGGCTCGGGTGCGCTGAGCACCTTCCTGCTGCGCGCCATCGGCGAGCAGGGCATGCTGCACTCCTACGAGCGCCGCGAGGACTTCGCCGAGATCGCCCAGCAGAACGTCGAGCGCTACTTCGGCTCGCCGCACCCGGCCTGGGAGCTCACCGTCGGCGACCTCCAGGACAACCTCTCGGACACCGACGTCGACCGTGTCGTCCTCGACATGCTCGCCCCGTGGGAGTGCCTGGAGGCCGTCTCCAAGGCCCTGGTGCCCGGCGGCATCCTCTGCGCGTACGTCGCGACCACGACCCAGCTCTCGCGGACCGTCGAGTCCATCCGCGAGATCGGCTGCTTCGCGGAACCGCAGCCCTGGGAGTCGATGATCCGCAACTGGCACGTCGAGGGCCTGGCCGTCCGCCCCGACCACCGGATGATCGGCCACACCGGCTTCCTCGTCACCGCCCGCCGTCTCGCGGACGGCGTGGAGCCGCCCCTGCGCCGCCGCCGCCCCTCCAAGGGCGCCTACGGCGAGGACTACAGCGGTCCCGGCAGCCGGAGCGGCTCCGCCACCGACTGACCGCGTACAACGCACCGGCGCCGCCGCCGAGTTCCCGGACCGACCCGGGAGCCCGGCGGCGGCGCCTTTCCGTGCGCGGCGACGACCCCGCCGTTCCCCTGGAGTGTGAGGTGTGGCACGATGCTGGCCACCCCCGCCCGCCGACATACGTTCGGCACCGCCTACCCAGGCCTCCAGGAACCACAGGAGACATACCGCGTGCAGACCTCCGCGCTCCCGGACCTCGCGCACACCGACGCCAGGCCGGTGCACTGGCTCGCCACGGCGACAGTGATGGCCGCGGTCGTCGCCGCCGCTGGACTGCTCCAGCCCGACGCGGGCACCGCGACGGCGTCGGCGTCCGAGCACGGCGTCAGCACGCAGCACGGGAGCGCACCCGCGGCGACGGCGCCCGACCCGGCCGAGGTCACCTTCCCCCTCGACTGCGGCACGGCAGGGCACACCGTGGCCGACAGCGCCCCCGGAGACCTCGACGGGGACGGCGGGCCCGAGACCGTCGCCGTCGTGCACTGCACCGCCGGGTCGGGCACCCCGCCCAGCGGCGTCTACGTCGTCACACAGCCGAGCGGGGCCGCACCCCGGGTCGTGGCGACCCTGGTGGACCCCGCTCGGAAACTGACCGTCACCGACTTCACCGTCAGCGACGGCCGGGTGTCGGCGACCCTGCTCGGCTACTCATCGGGCGACGTGCCGCGCTGCTGCCCCGACGAGCTGGAGAACGCCTCCTGGCGGTGGCAGGGCAACGCCTTCATCAAGACCGCGGGCCCGGCCGGCAGCACCACGCGCAGCACCTGAGCCGTCGCCCGCGCCCTCACTCCGCGTCGGGACCGAAGACTTCCACGTTGTCCGAAACACGACGCACATGGATGCAGTCGCCCGGACACTCCTTCGCCGAATCCACCACGTCCCGGAGCAGCGGCAGCGGCACCGGTGTGGTGGCGCCCTTGTCCTGGAGGAGCTCGTCCTCGTCGCTCTTGACGTACGCGAGACCGTCGATGTCCAGCTCGAACACCTCAGGTGCGTACTGCACGCAGATACCGTCGCCCGTACAGAGGTCCTGGTCGATCCAGACCTCGAGATCCTGCGCGTCACTGCCGCCCGGAGCATCCTGCTGCACGGTCATATGTCCTGCCGTTCCCTGCGTATCTGCACCAATTGAAGCCAGCCCTGACGGGTGTTGAACGCTTCGACGATACAACCGCCTGCTTTCCGGTGGCGAAGGGTGGGTATTCCCTTGGCGTGAGGGAGAGCGCAAGGGTGAAGATCGGACACACCGCCGGGTCTTTGTGATCTAGGGGTTTCAATCACCACCCACCCAGGTAGGGTCAGGAAGCGTCCAGCTCCCCTTGGAGGAGGTGAGGACCGTGGCAGCCCACGACGACGACATCAACCGCGGCATCCGGCCCGGGCGAGGGTCGGAAGACCCAGCCGGCCAGGTCGCCTATCTCGAGCAGGAAATCGCCGTCCTGCGACGTAAGCTCGCCGACTCTCCGCGTCATACGAGGATTCTCGAAGAGCGGATCGTCGATTTGCAGACCAACCTGGCAGGCGTGTCCGCACAGAACGAGCGGCTCGCCAACACACTCCGGGAGGCCCGCGACCAGATCGTGGCCCTCAAGGAGGAGGTCGACCGGCTCGCGCAGCCGCCGGCCGGCTTCGGTGTCTTCCTGCAGGCCAACGAGGACGACACCTGTGACATCTTCACCGGGGGCCGCAAGCTCCGGGTGAACGTCAGCCCAAGTGTCGAGCTCGAAGGCCTCAGGCGAGGCCAGGAAGTCATGCTCAACGAGGCGCTCAACGTGGTCGAGGCCATGGAATTCGAGCGGGCCGGGGACATCGTCACCCTCAAGGAGATCCTCGAGGACGGCGAGCGCGCCCTGGTCATCGGGCACACCGACGAGGAACGGGTGGTGAGGCTCGCCGAGCCCCTGCTGGACATCACCATCCGCCCCGGCGACGCCCTGCTGCTCGAACCCAGGTCCGGCTACGTCTACGAGGTGGTCCCCAAGAGCGAGGTCGAGGAGCTCGTCCTCGAAGAGGTCCCGGACATCGACTACGACAAGATCGGCGGCCTGGGCGACCAGATCGAACTGATCCGCGACGCGGTCGAGCTTCCGTATCTCCACCCCGACCTCTTCAAGGAGCACGAGCTGCGCCCGCCGAAGGGCATCCTGCTCTACGGTCCTCCTGGCTGCGGCAAGACACTCATCGCCAAGGCCGTCGCCAACTCGCTGGCCAAGAAGGTCGCCGAGGTCACCGGACAGCCCGCGGGGAAGAGCTACTTCCTCAATATCAAGGGCCCCGAGCTCCTCAACAAGTACGTCGGTGAGACCGAGCGGCACATCCGCCTCGTCTTCCAGCGTGCCCGGGAGAAGGCGAGCGAGGGCACACCCGTCATCGTCTTCTTCGACGAGATGGAATCCCTCTTCCGCACCCGTGGTTCCGGTGTCAGCTCGGACGTGGAGAACACCATCGTCCCCCAGCTGCTCGCCGAGATCGACGGTGTGGAGGGCCTGGAGAACGTCATCGTCATCGGTGCCTCCAACCGTGAGGACATGATCGACCCGGCGATCCTGCGGCCCGGCCGTCTCGATGTGAAGATCAAGATCGAGCGTCCGGACGCGGAGGCGGCGAAGGACATCTTCGCGAAGTACCTCACGCCCTCGCTGCCGCTGCACTCGGACGACCTGACCGAGCACACCGGCTCCAGGGAGGCCGCCGCCCACGCGATGATCCAGTCCGTCGTGGAGCGGATGTACACGGAATCCGAGGAGAACCGCTTCCTCGAGGTCACCTACGCCAACGGCGACAAGGAAGTCCTGTACTTCAAGGACTTCAACTCCGGAGCGATGATTCAGAACATCGTGGACCGGGCAAAGAAAATGGCCATCAAGGCATTCCTCGAGCAGGGCCAGAAGGGCCTGCGCGTCTCCCATCTCCTCCAGGCATGCGTGGACGAGTTCAAGGAGAACGAGGACCTGCCCAACACCACCAACCCGGACGACTGGGCCAGGATTTCCGGAAAGAAGGGCGAGCGGATCGTGTTCATCCGCACACTCGTCACCGGAAAGCAGGGCGCAGACACCGGTCGCTCCATCGACACGGTGGCAAATACCGGACAGTACCTGTAAAACGCAGACCGGCTGCGGATGCCCGGCAGGGTATCCGCAGCCGGCCGTTTTCCCGGCGGCTCCGGCCACACTCGAACAATGACGCAATTGATCTCCCCACCGGCGCAGAGGCGCTCTAGGCTCTGCCGTACCGCCGAGTCGCGCAGTGCGGGGACGGGCACCGCGGACCAGCAGCGGTACTTGAGCGCCGCTCCCGGACGGGAGCGACGCCGGGCAAGGAGGGCCGCATGACCGTACGGCGAGTGATGGGCATCGAGACGGAGTACGGGATCTCCGTCGCCGGTCAACCCAACGCCAATGCCATGCTCACCTCGTCCCAGATCGTCAACGCCTACGCGGCGGCGATGCACCGGGCGCGCCGCGCCCGCTGGGATTTCGAGGAGGAGAACCCGCTGCGTGACGCGCGAGGCTTCGACCTCGCCCGTGAGACCGCGGACTCCAGCCAGCTCACGGACGAGGACATCGGCCTGGCCAATGTGATCCTCACCAACGGTGCGCGGCTGTACGTCGACCACGCGCACCCCGAGTACAGCTCACCCGAGATCACCAATCCGCTGGACGCGGTGCTCTGGGACAAGGCCGGTGAGCGGGTGATGGCCGAGGCGGCCGAGCGGGCCGCCGCGATCCCCGGCGCCCAGCCGATCCATCTGTACAAGAACAACACCGACAACAAGGGCGCGTCCTACGGCACGCACGAGAACTACCTGATGAAGAGGGAGACCCCCTTCTCGGACATCGTGCGCCACCTGACCCCGTTCTTCGTCTCCCGCCAGGTCGTCACCGGCGCCGGCCGGGTCGGCATCGGCCAGGACGGGCATGAGCACGGATTCCAGATCAGTCAGCGCGCCGACTACTTCGAGGTCGAGGTCGGCCTGGAGACGACCCTCAAGCGCCCCATCATCAACACCCGCGACGAGCCGCACTCCGACGCCGAGAAGTACCGCAGGCTGCACGTGATCATCGGCGACGCGAACCTCTCCGAGATCTCGACCTATCTGAAGCTCGGCACCACCTCACTGGTCCTGGCCATGATCGAGGACGGCTTCATCAACGTCGACCTGGCCGTCGACCAGCCGGTCCGTACGCTCCACCAGGTCTCGCACGACCCGACACTGAAACAGCTGGTCACGCTCCGTAGCGGCCGGACGCTCACCGCGGTACAGCTCCAGATGGAGTACTTCGAGCTGGGCAGGAAGTACGTCGAGGAGAAGTACGGGGCGGACGCCGACGAGCAGACCAAGGATGTCCTGGCCCGCTGGGAGGACACCCTGAACCGCCTGGAGAGCGACCCGATGAGCCTGTCGGGCGAGCTGGACTGGATCGCCAAGCGGGAGCTCATGGAGGGCTACCGGCGCCGTGACGGCCTGGACTGGGACGCCCCGCGCCTGCACCTGGTCGACCTCCAGTACGCCGACGTACGGCCCGACAAGGGCCTGTACAACCGTCTGGCCGCACGCGGGAGGATCAAGCGCCTCCTCGACGAGAACGACGTCGAGCGCGCCCGTACGCAGCCTCCCGAGGACACCAGGGCCTATTTCCGGGGCCGCTGCCTGGAGCAGTACGCGGACGACGTCGCCGCGGCCTCCTGGGACTCGGTCATCTTCGATCTGCCCGACCGTGACTCGCTGCAGCGGGTCCCCACGATGGAACCGTTGCGGGGTACACGTGCCCACGTCAAGGACCTCCTGGACCGCTGCCGCACGGCGGAAGAGCTGGTCCGGACGCTGACGGGGGGCTGAAAGGCGTCCCGGCTGGGAATCAATCAGATGACCTCCGGACGTTGTGGAAAGTACCGGGCCAATGTCGGACCCCGTAGGTAGGGTCTGATCAAGTGCTTCGAACCGAGCGGGGTGAGCTAGATGGCGACCAAGGACACCGGCGGCGGACAGCAGAAGGCGACACGCTCCACCGAGGGGACCGAGGAGCAGGCGCAGGACGCGCAGGCCTCCGAGGACCTCGCGGAGCGACAGGAGAAGCTCAGCGACGACGTGGACGACGTCCTCGACGAGATCGACGACGTGCTCGAGTCCAATGCCGAGGACTTTGTTCGAAGTTTTGTTCAAAAAGGCGGACAGTAAGCACAAATGTCCGAATCGGCTGAAGAGAAATTGCGCTCCGGCTGTAAGAGGGATTCACCGCTTACCTCCTTCGCATCGGACAGGAACCGACGCGATGGACTTCAACCGCGGTGTCGGGAGTGCGTGGCTGCTTACGGGGCCGCGCACCACCGGCGCCGCCGGGCCGCTGAAGGCGAGCCGCACGGTGAGTGGCACCGTAACTCGACTGCCACCGACGGCTTGGCGACGCGCTGTAAAGCGTGCAAGGCCATCCAGGGGCGCGCAGGTCGTCTGAAGCGCCGATACGGCATGACCGAGGCTCAGCGCGACGACATGCTCTCGTCGCAGTCGGGCGTCTGCACCATCTGTCCAGTTGCTTCCGCCTTGCATGTGGATCACTGCCACAAGACGGGTAGGGTCCGAGGCGTAGTGTGCTTCAACTGCAATTCGGCCATCGGCAAGTTGGGGGATGATCCTGACTCCTTGCGCAGGGCCATCGCATACCTGGAGGGAAACGCGTGGAAGCCAACACTCGTAGCACCGGGCGTCTACCAGCTGCCTTCCTGACGCCGGGTTCGTCCTCGTTCATGGACTTCCTGTCCGACCACTCACCCGAGATCCTTCCCGGCAACCGCAGTCTGCCGCCGTTGCAGGGCGCCATCGAGGCGCCGCACGGCACCACCATCGTCGCGGCCTCGTTCCCCGGCGGAGTCGTCCTCGCCGGTGACCGGCGGGCGACCATGGGGAACATGATCGCGCAGCGCGACATCGAGAAGGTGTTCCCGGCCGACGAGTACTCGGCGGTGGGGATCGCGGGCACGGCGGGTCTCGCCGTGGAGATGGTCAAGCTGTTCCAGCTGGAGCTGGAGCACTTCGAGAAGGTCGAGGGCGCCACGCTCTCCCTGGAGGGCAAGGCCAACCGCCTCTCCACGATGATCCGCAGCAATCTGGCGATGGCCATGCAGGGCCTGGCGGTCGTCCCGCTGTTCGCCGGGTACGACGTCGACCGCGAGAAGGGCCGGATCTTCTCGTACGACGTCACCGGCGGCCGCTCCGAGGAGCGCGGCTACGCGGCCACCGGCTCGGGTTCCGTCTTCGCGCGCGGGTCGATGAAGAAGCTGTACCGCGAGGACCTGACGGAGGAGCAGACGCTCACCCTGGTCGTGCAGGCCCTGTACGACGCGGCCGACGACGACTCGGCGACCGGTGGCCCCGATGTGGCCCGCCGGATCTATCCGATCGTCACCGTCATCACCGACGAGGGCTTCCGCAGGCTGGACGACACGGATTCCTCGGAGATCGCGCGAGCGATCCTGGAGCGCCGGCTCGAGCAGCCCGACGGACCCCGCGCCGCGCTGCTCTGACCCGACCGATGCTTCTCCGACGCACTCGTCACTGACAGAAAGGGACGGATAGCCGGTGTCGACGCCGTTCTATGTCTCACCTCAGCAGGCCATGGCCGACCGGGCGGAATACGCCCGGAAGGGCATCGCCCGTGGTCGCAGCCTGGTTGTGCTGCAGTTCGCCGACGGCATTGTGTTCGTCGGCGAGAACCCGTCCCGTGCGCTGCACAAGTTCAGCGAGATCTACGACCGGATCGGCTTCGCGGCCGCCGGCAAGTACAACGAGTACGAGAACCTCCGTATCGGCGGGGTCCGCTACGCCGATCTGCGCGGATACACCTACGACCGTGACGACGTGACGGCCCGTGGGCTCGCCAACGTCTACGCACAGACGCTCGGCACGATCTTCTCCAGCGCGGCCGAGAAGCCGTACGAGGTGGAGCTGGTGGTCGCCGAGGTCGGCGCCGGGCCCGACGGTGACCAGATCTACCGGCTGCCGCACGACGGCTCGATCGTGGACGAGCACGGCTCGGTCGCGGTCGGCGGGAACGCCGAGCAGATCAGCAGCTTCCTCGACCAGCGCCATCGTGACGGGATGTCGCTCGCCGAGGCGCTGAAGCTGGCCGTGCAGGCGCTGTCCCGTGAGGCCAACGGCAATGAGCGGGAGATCCCCTCCGAGCGGCTTGAGGTCGCGGTCCTGGACCGCACCAGGCCTCAGCAGCGCAAGTTCAAGCGGATCGTCGGACGCCAGCTGACCAGGCTGCTGGACGCGGACGGCGCGGGGGCGACCCCGACGGACGCTCCGTCCGACACGGAGGAGCCCGAGGGCGGCAGCGCCCCGGCCGCCGATGCCGACACCCCCGCCAAGGATGCCCCCGCCAAGGGTGAGACCCCCGAGGCCCCCGAGGAGTAGCAGCCGGCTCCGGATGGCCGCCGTACGGAGCCCTCCGGCCGTCGCACGCGACGGTCGGAGGGCTCCGTCATGCGGTGGGCGGGGGTGCGGTCGAGCCCCGCACCACCAGCCGGACGGGCAGGTCGCCGTGCTCCACGGGGCGGCCCTCCAGGACCGCCAGCAGAGCCGTCATGCCGCGCTCGCCCACCTGTTCGGCCGGAAGGCGCACGGTGGTGAGCTCCGGCTCCACCGCGGTGGCGAGCGCCAGGTCGTCGAAACCCGTCACCGAGATGTCGTCGGGCACCCGCAGCCCGAGTCTGCGCACCGCCTTGCAGGCGCCGGCGGCCAGGATGTCGTCGTCGCAGACGATGGCGGTGGGCAGCGGTCCTGGGGCCGATGACGCCAGGACGGCCTCGGCGGCCTCGCGCCCCGCCCGTACGTCCAGCGGCGCGGTCACCGTACGCAGGACGGCCCCCGGGGTGTCCCGCACGGCCTCCCGCAGCGCCCGGGCGCGCACCGCGAAGGTCCAGGTGTCCACGGCGGAGGCGAGATGCACGATCCGGCGGTGGCCGAGGCCCAGCAGATGGCCGGTGACCTGGCGCATCCCGTCCGCGATGTCGAGATTCACGCGAGCGGCCGCGCCGTGCTCGTCCGGGTCGCTGTCCAGCATCACCAGCGGCAGGTCCACGCCCCGCAGCGCCCCCACGGCCTGTGCCGCCATCGACGAGGCGATCACCCCGTCGAGCGCCGCGCGTGCCGAGGCGAACGGGTCCCTTGCGGGCCCGGTGCCGTCGGGTGAGGGGTAGAGGACCACGCCGAAGTCGTGCTCGGCCGCGACGGCCGCCGCGCCCGTGTACACGCGGGCGAAGAATTCGTTGGTGAGGGCGGGGACGACGAGGAGGGCGGTGCGGGTGCGGCCGAGCCGGAGACTGCGGGCGGCGAGATTCGGCCGGTAGCCGAGGGCCCTGGCGCTGTCGCGGACCCGCTCGGCGGTCGCGGCCGACACCCGGCCACGCCACTTGTCGCCGAGCACGAGCGAGACCGTCGCCTGTGACACGCCCGCGGTCCGTGCCACGTCACGGCTGGTGGGCCGGGGTGGGGCGGGCTGCCGCGTGCTGCTCACTCGTGCCTCCGTGCTGAGCCGGTCGGGTGCGGCCGTGGGTCGCGGCGGGATGGACCGCGTGGTTGCCCACATGGTACGTATGGGCCTCGACGTTATACGTAAAACCCCGAGGCCGTGAAACCGTCGGGGGAGAGGGGCGCACATGGCCGCGGGCTATCTGGACATCCTCCGGACGCGGCACGCCGCCCGGCTGCTGACGGGCACCCTGGTGGGACGGCTGCCGAACGGCACCGCCCCCATCGCGATCGTCCTGTTCACCCGTGCGGAGGGCGGCAGCTACACGCTGGCCGGCGCCCTCGGGGCGGCGTACGGACTCGCCACGGCGGTGGGGCAGCCCCTGCTGGGCCGGGCCGTCGACCTGTACGGCCAGCCGCGCGTCCAGCTCCCCGCGGCGGTCGTCTCCGCCCTCGGCATGGCCGCGCTCGCCCTGATCGGCCTCGGCCCGCTCCCGGCGGCGTACGCGGCCGTCGTCGTCGCCGGTGTGTTCACACCCCCGCTGGAGGGCGGCCTGCGCGCCCTGTGGCCGACGGTGCTCGGCCGGGAGGACCGGGTCCACCGGGCGTACGCCATGGACGCGGTGGCCCAGGAGGTCATGTTCACCGTGGGGCCCCTCCTCGTGACGGTCCTGGTGTCGCTCTGGTCGCCGGCCGCCGCACTCCTGGTCATCAACGCCATCGGGGTGCTTGGCGCGCTGTCCGTCGTCCTGTCCGAGCCCTCCAGGACGTGGCGCTCGGCGCCCCGCGAGGCGCACTGGCTCGGCGCCCTGCGCTCGCCGGGGCTGCTCGCCCTGCTGGGCGCGTTCTTCTTCGTCGGGCTCGCGCTCGGCTCGATCACGGTGGCCGGTGTCGCCTACGCCGACGACCACGGCCGGGAGTCCGTGTACGGCTGGCTGATGGCAGCGCTCGGCCTCGGCGCGCTGGTCGGCGGATCTGTGTACGGGGCGCGGCAGTGGGCCGGAGCGCCCGAGCGCAGGCTGCGGGTCGTCGTCGGGCTGCTCGCCCTGGGCTATCTGCCGCTGACGCTGACGCCCGGTGTGCCCGCCATGACCGCACTGGCGGCGCTCGCCGGGGTGTTCCTGGCACCCGCGATCGCCTGCTCGTTCATCGTCGTGGACCGGCACGCCCCACGGGGCACGGTGACCGAGGCGTTCTCGTGGCTCGTGACGACCTTCGGGGTGGGTGCCGCGGCCGGAACAGCGGTGGCGGGCCCGGCCGTCGAGCTCGGTGGGACGGCGTGGAGTTTCGCCGTCGCCGGGGCCGGTGGAGTGGCGGCGCTGCTGGTTCTGCTGGCGACCGGAAGGGTCCTCGCAGCTCCCGGGCGTACGCCCGAGGTCGTGGCCGGTTCGGAAAATGATCGAAACGGTGCTGCCGAACCCGGTTTCAGCTCAGGCCGTAAGGCGTAATGTTCAGTCATGGACCGCCGCATTTTCGGGCTGGAGAACGAGTACGGCGTCACGTGCACGTTCAGGGGACAGCGCCGACTGTCACCTGACGAAGTGGCGCGCTACCTCTTCCGCCGTGTTGTGTCATGGGGCCGCAGCAGCAATGTCTTCCTGCGGAACGGCGCCCGCCTCTACCTCGACGTGGGATCGCATCCGGAATACGCGACACCCGAATGCGACAACGTGACCGAACTGGTCACGCACGACAAGGCGGGCGAGCGCATTCTCGAAGGCCTGCTCGTCGACGCCGAACGCCGCCTGCACGAGGAGGGAATCGCGGGCGACGTCTATCTCTTCAAGAACAACACCGACTCGGCAGGAAACTCCTACGGGTGCCACGAGAACTACCTCGTGGCCCGGCACGGAGAATTCTCCCGGCTCGCGGACATCCTCATTCCGTTCCTCGTCACCCGTCAGCTGATCTGTGGTGCCGGCAAGGTGCTGCAGACGCCGCGCGGAGCCGTCTACTGCGTGAGTCAGCGGGCCGAGCACATCTGGGAGGGCGTCAGTTCCGCGACGACGCGCTCCCGCCCGATCATCAACACCAGGGACGAACCGCACGCCGACGCGGAGCGGTACCGCCGCCTCCACGTCATCGTCGGTGACTCCAACATGTCCGAGACGACCATGCTCCTCAAGGTCGGTGCCACCGACCTCGTGCTGCGCATGATCGAGGCGGGCACGGTGATGCGTGACCTGACCCTGGAGAACCCGATCCGGGCCATCCGCGAGGTCAGCCACGACATCACGGGACAGCGCAAGGTGCGCCTGGCCAGCGGCCGTGAGGCCTCGGCCATCGAGGTCCAGCGCGAGTACTACGAGAAGGCCGTCGACTTCGTCGAGCGCCGCGGCATCCGCACCGGCACCGTGGACCAGGTCCTGGAGCTCTGGGGCCGCACGCTGGACGCCATCGAGGCCGAGGACCTCGACCGGATCGACACCGAGATCGACTGGGTCATGAAGTACAAGCTCCTCGAGCGGTACCGGGCGAAGCACAACATGACCATGTCGAATCCGCGGGTCGCGCAGATAGACCTCGCCTACCACGACATCCACCGCCGGCGCGGGCTCTACTACCTCCTGGAGCGCAAGGGCCAGGCCGCGCGTATCTGCAACGACCTGAAGATCTTCGAGGGCAAATCGGTGCCCCCGCAGACGACCAGGGCGCGGCTGCGCGGCGACTTCATCCGGCGGGCCCAGGAACAGCGGCGGGACTTCACCGTCGACTGGGTCCACCTCAAGCTCAACGACCAGGCGCAGCGCACCGTGCTGTGCAAGGACCCCTTCCGTTCCGTCGACGACCGGGTGGAGAAGCTGATCGCGGGTATGTGACGCGGGACAGGAATGCCCCGCCCGTTTGAGACAGGGCCCCGTACGTCTCTCGTACGGGGCCTTTCCGTCGGCCGGACACGGCCTAGAGTGTCGGGGACCAATCACGTGCCGTCTGAGATCTGAGGAACCAGTGCGCCGACTTGCCGGCCTTCTCGTCGTCCCCCTACTGCTGCTGTCCACGGCGGCATGCGGCGACGACAAGGCCTCCGACTCCGCCTCCAAGAGCGAGGTTCCCGCGATCACCGCGGGGACGAAGTTCGGGGAGAAGCCCACTCTGTCCAAGGGTGCGGGTGATCCACCCAAGAAGCTGAAGACCGAAGTCATCAGTGAGGGTGATGGCGCGAAGCTGAAGAACGGCGACGCGGCCGAGGTGAACTACCTCGGTCAGGCGTGGGACTCGGACAAGCCGTTCGACAACAGCTTCGACCGCAAGCAGCCGTTCGGTCTCATCCTCGGCGCCGGTCAGGTCATCCCGGGCTGGGAGCAGGGGCTCGTCGGCCAGAAGGCCGGCAGCCGCGTGAAGCTCACCATCCCGCCGGATCTCGCGTACGGGGAGCAGGGCCAGGGCGAGGACATCCCGCCCAACGCCACGCTCGTCTTCGTCGTGGACGTGCTGAGCGGCAAGGCGGTCCCGAAGACCCCCAAGGGCAGCACGGTCGCCCAGGACAACATCGACCTGCCGAAGGTCGGCGACAACACCGACGGCAAGGCTCCCAAGGTCACGATCCCCAAGAGTGACCCGCCCAAGAAGCTCGTCTCCAAGTACGTCATCGAGTCCGACGGGGAAGCCGTGAAGGAGAGCGACACGGTCGTCGTGAACTACGAGGCCTATGTGTGGAAGGGTGCGAAGAAGTTCGACAGCACCTACGACTCGGGCCAGGTCGCGAGCTTCCCGCTGGCGCAGATCACGGTCAAGGGACTGAAGTCCGGCCTCGTCGGCAAGAAGGTCGGCAGTCGTGTCCTGCTCGTCATGCCGCCGGACCAGGGTTTCGGTGACCAGGCGCAGCAGACCATCCCCGCCAAGTCGACGCTCGTGTGGTCCGTGGACATCCTGACAAAGATGTAAGACTGTCCCGGTTGCCCAGTTCACAGTCAAGAGGAGCAGTTCAAGTGAGCATCGAGAAGCCCGAGATCGACTTCCCGGGTGGCGAGCCGCCGGCCGACCTGGAGATCAAGGAAATCTGGGAGGGCGACGGCCCGGTGGCTCAGGCGGGCCAGACCGTCTCCGTGCACTACGTCGGTGTGTCCTTCTCCAGCGGCGAGGAGTTCGACGCCTCGTGGAACCGCGGCACCCCGCTGCAGTTCCAGCTCGGTGCCGGCCAGGTCATCGCCGGCTGGGACAAGGGCGTCCAGGGCATGAAGGTCGGCGGCCGTCGCCAGCTGACGATCCCCGCGCACCTCGCCTACGGCGACCGTGGCGCGGGCGGCGGCGCCATCGCCCCGGGCGAGACGCTGATCTTCGTCTGTGACCTCGTCGGCGTCTGATCCGTCCGTTCACAGCAGCAGGGGCCCGTGCCGGGAGGCACGGGCCCTCGCTTTGGTCCGGACACCCCGGAGCGGTACGGTCGACGGTCTCAGAGCACGTCGAGAAAGGGCGTCGATGGCGATTGCCAAGGCCGAACGGCTGATGAACCTGGCACTGTGTCTGCTGGGTACCCGGCGCCCGCTCAGCAAGCGTGAGCTCCGCGGCTCCATCGAGGCCTACCTGGAGGCGGGCTCCGACGAGTCCTTCAACCGGATGTTCGAGCGCGACAAGGACGATCTGCGTGAACTCGGCCTGATCATCGAGACCGTGGAGAACCTGGACGGCGACACCGGCTATCTCGCGCGCCGCGACAGCAACCGGCTGCCCCCCATCACCCTGGACGCCGAGGAGGCCGCCGCCCTCGGGCTCGCCGCCAAGGTCTGGCAGCAGGCCCGCCTCGCGGGCGCCGCCAGCGGCGCCCTGCAGAAGCTGCGGGCCGCCGGCATGCCGGAGGCCGAGGACGCTTACGAGGTGCACAGCGCCCTCGAACCCCGTATCCCGGTGCACGAGGCCGCCTTCGAGCCGCTGATGCTCGCCTGCCGTGACCGCCGCCCGGTCACCTTCGACTACCGCAAGGGCAACGCCGCCCGCCCGGAGCAGCGCCAGGTCGAGCCCTGGACGCTGGAATGCTGGCGCGGCCACTGGTATCTGGCCGGCTGGGACCGCGACCGTGGCGCCGAGCGGGTCTTCAGGCTGTCCCGGATCTCGGGCCGGGTCCGCTCCCGTGCCGGGGCCTTCACCGCCCGGGTTCCCGACGCGGTGACCGTCCGAGAGACCGTGGAGAGCTGGGCGGGGGAGACCGCGACCAGGACCGCCCGCATCAGGCTGCGCAGCGGCTCCGGCTACCCCCTGCGCTCCCGCGCCGTTTCCGTACGGGAGTGCGGTGACGGCTGGGACGAGTTGGAGATCCCGTACGGACACGGGCTCGACGCCTGGCTCGTGGAGTTCGGGCCCGACGTGATCGTGAGCGAACCCGCCGATCTGCGGGCCGACGTGATGGACCGGCTGCGCGCCGTGGCCAAGGACTGAGGGGACCCGTACTCGTGGCCACGAACGCGATCGACCAGACCCGGCGGATGCTCTCCCTCGTCACCTACCTGCGTGAGCGCCCCGGCGCTCACGTCCAGGACGTGGCCCGGGCCTTCGGGATCACCGAGGACGAGCTGATCTCCGACCTCGACGTGCTTCCCATGTGCGGGACCAGCTTCCGCGGCGGCGACCTGCTGGACATCGACACCGACGGCGACCGGATCTGGTGGCACAACCCGGACGACGTCGCGGCGCCGCTGCGGCTCGCCGCCGACGAGGCGACCGCGCTCCTCGTCGCGGCCCGTGCCGTCGCGACGCTCCCGGGCCTGCGGGAGAGCGACCGGCAGGCGCTGGTGCGCGCGACGGCGAAGCTGGAGACGGCGGCCGGTGAGGTGGGGGCCGCCAGCTCGCGGCTCTCGGTCACCTTCGAGTCCGAGGGCGGTGTCTTCGCCGACGTCGACCGGGCGATCTCCGAGCGGCGCCGTCTCTGGCTGCGCTACTACTCGCCCGCACGCGACGAGCTGACCGAGCGCGAGGTGGACCCGATCCGGCTGTTCGCCGTCGGCCACACCTATATGGAGGGCTGGTGCCGGCTCACCGAGGCACGGCGTACGTTCCGGCTCGACCGGGTCGCCGAGATCAGACTGCTCGACGCGCCTTCCGCACCGCCCGAGCTTGAACTGCGCGATCTCTCCGAGGGTCTTGTTCAGCCCGCCGCCGAGGACCCGGAGGTCGTGATCGAGGTCGGCCCCGGTGGCCGGTGGGTGGCCGAGTACTACCCGCACGACAGTGCCGACGAACTGCCCGACGGTGGCCTGCGGATCACTCTGCGCACCCCCGACCCGGCCTCCCTGCGCAGGCTCGCCCTGCGGCTCGGCGGCGAAGGCCGTATCACCTCGCCTCCGGAGCTGGCCGAGAGCGCCCGGCTGGCGGCGCGTGACGCACTGGCCGCCTACGACGGCGCGCTCTGAGGGGGGCACCGGTGCATCGACGGGACGAAGGGCGTATGACCGTGATATCGAGCACGCAGAGCGGACCGGTTCCGGTCGCGGTGCCCGACGCCGTGCGCTTCAGGGCCGCCTGTCCCGACTGCCGTGAGCGGTTCGAGCTCGCGGCGGGTGCGCTGCGGCTGGCCATAGGCGCCAGCCGCCGTACGACCTTCTACTCCTTCACGTGTCCCGCGTGCGGTTCCGCGGTCCGCAAGCCGGCCGGGGAGCGCATCGTCGAGCTTCTCAGCGGTGGCGGGGTACGGACACTGCGCCTGCACACCGCCCTGCGGTGACGAGAGACAGAGGTTCCGTCCATGTTCTGGCCCATGCTCGCCATCGCTCTGGGATTCGCCGGCCTGGCCGTGCTCGGCGTGCTGGCCGTCAAGGTCTTCGTCGAGGCCCAGCGGCTCGCCGGACAGGTCGCCACGACCACGCGGCGGATCAACCGAGCGTCGGAGGATCTCGAACGAGCGGCCACCACTCTCGCCGACACGGGAGAGGCCCTGCGATAGCCGGTCGCGGCCTCCAGATTCACGGCCTCGGAGGGTACGCTTCTTGAGCGGCCCAGGCAGGGAGGTGTGGGCCGCAAGCGGGAGTACGCACAGGCATTGCCTCACGTTTACCCCCGCGGGTTACGATCGCTGCCAGCGCCAGGTCGGACAACTGTCCGGTCGAACGGGTAGCGAGCCCACCCTCCAGACGCCTCAGTGAGAAGGAAGTCGCACATGATCGGCAATCTGAAGCCCCTAGAGATCGTTCTGATCATCGCTGTCGTCCTGCTGCTCTTCGGTGCCAAGAAGCTTCCCGACATGGCGCGTTCGCTCGGCAAGTCGGCCCGCATCCTCAAGAGCGAGGCCAAGGCCATGAAGAAGGACGACCCGGAGCCCGCGGCGCCCACCACGGAGAACGTCGCGGACACCACCGCGGCCGACGCCACCGCGCGCACCATCCAGGCCGCTCCGGGAGACGTCACGAGCTCCCGCCCGGTCAGTGAGCCCAAGCCCACCACCCAGAGCTGACAGCTGATCCGCACCGCCGGAAGCTGTCGTACGAGACGAGGGAAGTGGGTTGCTCAAGTCTGCCCGCAAGCAGGATAAGGACGACGAGGGGCGGATGCCCCTCCTCGATCACCTGCGTGAGCTGCGCAACCGGCTGCTGAAGTCGGTCCTGGCGATCATCGTCGCCGTGATCGTGGCAGCGTTCTTCCAGAAGGAAATCTTCGAGTTCCTGATGAAGCCGATCCTGGACTCGGTCGGCTGCAGGAACGGCGCCGTGACCATGATCAATGGCCGGCCGTGCGCGGAGATGACCACCAACGGTCTGCTGTCGCCGTTCACCATCGCGCTGAAGGTGTCCTTGATGACAGGCGTGCTGGTGGCCACCCCGGTGTGGCTGTACCAGCTGTGGGGATTCGTCGCCCCCGGCCTGCACCAGAAGGAGAAGCGCTACTCGATCGCCTTCGTGGCGGCCGGCGTACCGCTCTTCGTCGCCGGGGCCTACCTGGCGTACACGATCCTGCCGCAGACCGCGGACATCATGCTCGGGTTCACCCCCGACAACGTGAAGAACCTGCTGCCCCTCGATGACTTCCTGGACCTGATCACCCGCATGGTGATCGTTTTCGGCCTGGCCTTCGAACTGCCGCTGCTGCTCATCCTCCTCAACATGACAGGAGTGCTCTCCGGCGCCCGCATGCTGCGCTGGTGGCGCGGCATGATCGTCGGGCTCACCGCTTTCGCGGCCATCGCCACGCCCGGTGGCGAGCCCATCTCGATGCTGCTGCTCGCGGGCCCGCTCGCGGTGCTCTACTTCATCGCGGTCGGTGTCTCGCTCCTCAACGACAAGCGCAGGCGGCGTGCCAATCCCGATGCCGAGCTCGACGACGACGAGGCATCGAGTCTGGACCTCACGCCCGAGTCGGTCGGCGCGATCGAACCGGTGTCGAGGCCCGCCCTGCCCGAGCAGGCGGACGGTGAGGCGGACGGCGGACGGTCGCACCGGCTCAACGGCTACGACGACATCACCTGACCTTGGACGACATCATCTGACCTTGTAGGGTCCGCTGGTGACCAGCGAGATCACCCTCTTCGTCAATCCCACCGCCGGGAGCGGCCGGGGCGCGCGTGCCGCGCAGCCGGCCGCTTCCGCCTTGCGGGACGCAGGCTTCTCCGTACGCACCGTTCTGGGCGAGGACGCCGATGACGCGCTGCGCCGCGCCAGGGAGGCGGTGGCGGACGGAACCGGGGCCCTGATAGCCGTGGGCGGGGACGGCATGATGTCCCTCGCCCTGCAGGCCGTCGCCGGGACCTCGACGCCGCTCGGTGCCGTGGCCGTAGGCACCGGGAACGACTTCGCCCGCGCCCTCAGGCTGCCGATCCGTGATCCGGCCGCCGCCGGGCGGGTGGCCGCCGAGGTGCTCAAGGCCGAGGCGGCGCGCGCGATCGACCTGGGCCGGACGGAGGAGCGCTGGTTCGGGTCCGTCCTGGCCTCGGGCTTCGACTCGCGGGTCAACGACCGGGGGAACCGGATGCGCTGGGTGGGCGGGCGCTTCAAGTACGACCTGGCGATCCTCGCCGAGCTGGCCTCCTTCCGTCCGGTCCCGTACCGGGTGAGGTTCGACGGAGGTCCCGTGACGGAGATCGAGGCGACGCTGATCGCCGTGGGCAACGGGACGACGTACGGCGGCGGCATGCGGATCTGCGCCGACGCGGTCATGGACGACGGGCTCTTCGACGTGACGGTGGTCGGCGACTGCAGCCGGGCCACCCTGCTCAAGGTCTTCCCGAAGGTGTACCGGGGCACGCACATCGGGCATCCGAAGGTCACCGTGCACCGGGTGTCATCGATAGAGCTGGTCGCGGCCGGTGTCACCGCCTACGCGGACGGTGAGCCGCTGGGCGCGCTGCCCGTCCGCGCCACCTGCGTACCCGGTGCGGTCCGGGTCCTCGCACCGTGAAAACAAAGATCGGGCTGACTGTCATACGGGGCGGGTAGGCTCGTATCACGATGACAGAGGACCTCTCACCAGCTGAGCGATACCAGGCGTCCCGCGTCCGTGCGGCCGAGCTGGCCACGGCCTTCGGGCCCTTTCGCGAGATGTACGAATTCGGTCTGGACCCGTTCCAGATCGAGGCCTGCCAGGCCCTGGAGGCCGGCAAGGGAGTGCTGGTCGCGGCCCCCACCGGATCGGGCAAGACGATCGTCGGTGAATTCGCCGTGCACCTGGCCCTGGAACAGGGCCGCAAGTGCTTCTACACCACGCCCATCAAGGCCCTGTCCAACCAGAAGTTCACCGATCTCGTCCGGCGTTACGGCGCGGACAAGGTCGGTCTGCTCACCGGTGACAACAGCGTCAACGCGGACGCACCCGTCGTCGTCATGACGACCGAGGTCCTGCGCAACATGCTGTACGCGGGATCCCAGGCCCTCACAGGCCTGGGTTACGTGGTCATGGACGAGGTGCACTACCTCTCCGACCGCTTCCGGGGCGCCGTGTGGGAGGAAGTGATCATCCACCTGCCGGAGTCCGTGACCCTGGTGTCACTGTCGGCGACCGTTTCCAACGCCGAGGAGTTCGGCGACTGGCTGGACACCGTCCGGGGCGACACCCAGGTGATCGTCTCCGAGCACCGGCCCGTGCCGCTGTGGCAGCACGTCATGGCCGGCCGCCGGATGTACGACCTCTTCGAGGAGGAGACCGACCACGGCGGCCGGGGCACCGGTCGGCGCGAGGTCAATCCGGACCTCGTCAGGCTCGCCCGGATGGAGAACCAGCGCGGATACAACCCGCGTGAGCGCAGGCGCGGGAAAATGGTGCGCGAGGCGGACCGGGAGCGTGAGAGACGCCAGCGCAGCCGGATCTGGACCCCGTCGAGGCCCGAGGTCATCGACCGCCTCGACGCCGAGGGACTCCTGCCCGCCATCACGTTCATCTTCAGCAGGGCAGGCTGCCAGGCGGCCGTCCAGCAGTGCCTGCAGGCCGGGCTCCGGCTGAACGACGAGGACAAGCGGCAGCTGGTGCGGGAGATCGTCGAGGAGCGGACCGCGTCCATTCCCCCCGAGGACCTCCATGTCCTCGGGTACTACGAGTGGATCGAGGGCCTGGAGCGTGGCATCGCCGCGCACCACGCAGGGATGCTGCCGACCTTCAAGGAGGTCGTGGAGGAGCTGTTCGTCCGCGGCCTCGTCAAGGCGGTCTTCGCGACCGAGACGCTGGCGCTCGGCATCAACATGCCCGCGCGTTCCGTGGTGCTGGAGAAGCTGGTCAAGTGGAACGGCGAGCAGCACGCCGACATCACGCCCGGCGAGTACACGCAGCTGACCGGGCGGGCCGGGCGCCGCGGTATCGACGTGGAGGGCCACGCCGTCGTCCTGTGGCAGAGGGGGATGGACCCGGGCGCGCTGGCGGGGCTCGCGGGGACCCGTACGTATCCGCTGCGCTCCAGCTTCCGGCCCTCGTACAACATGGCGGTCAACCTCGTCCAGCAGTTCGGGCGGCACCGCTCGCGCGAGCTGCTGGAGACCTCCTTCGCGCAGTTCCAGGCCGACCGCTCGGTCGTCGGGATCTCCCGCCAGGTCCAGCGCAACGAGGAAGGGCTCGAGGGCTACAAGGAGGGCATGACCTGCCACCTGGGGGACTTCGAGGAGTACGCACGGCTGCGCCGCGACCTCAAGGACCGCGAGACGGAGCTGGCCAAGCAGGGCGCTGCCCAGCGGCGGGCGGCCGCCGCCTCGTCCCTGGAGAAGCTGAAGCCGGGTGACGTCATCCATGTCCCCACCGGGAAGTTCGCCGGGCTCGCCCTGGTCCTCGACCCGGGACTCTCGGCCGGGCGGACCAACGGCCATCGCGGGCTCGAATACCACGACGGACCGCGTCCCCTGGTGCTGACCGCCGAGCGGCAGGTCAAGCGGCTGGCCCAGATCGACTTCCCGGTGCCGGTCGAGGCGCTGGAGCGGATGCGGGTGCCCAAGTCGTTCAACCCGCGCTCACCGCAGTCCCGCCGGGATCTGGCCTCCGCGCTGCGGAGCAAGGCCGGCCACGTCGACCCGGGCCGGCACCGCAAGCAGCGGGCCGCGGCGGCCGACGACCGGGAGATCGCCCGGCTGCGTACGGAACTGCGGGCGCACCCCTGCCATGGATGCGACGAGCGCGAGGACCATGCCCGCTGGGCCGAGCGCTACCACCGGCTGCAGCGCGACACCCGGCAGCTGGAGCACCGCATCGAGGGCCGGACGAACACCATCGCCCGGACCTTCGACCGCATCGTGGCGCTCCTGACCGAGCTCGACTACCTCCGGGGCAGCAAGGTCACCGACAACGGCCGGCGGCTGGCACGGCTCTACGGGGAGCTCGACCTGCTGGCCAGCGAATGCCTGCGGGAGGGCGTCTGGGAGGGGCTCAATCCCGCCGAACTCGCCGCGTGCGTGTCCGCCCTGGTCTACGAGGCGCGGCAGGCGGACGACGCGGTCGCGCCGAAGCTGCCCTCGGGTCCTGCGAAGGCCGCGATGGGCGAGATGATCCGTATCTGGGGCCGTCTCGACGCCCTGGAGGAGGACTTCAAGATCAGCCAGACGGAAGGGGTCGGCCAGCGCGAACCCGACCTCGGCTTCGCCTGGGCGGTCTACATGTGGGCCTCGGGGCGGACGCTGGACGAGGTCCTGCGCGAGGCGGAGATGCCGGCGGGCGACTTCGTGCGCTGGTGCAAGCAGGTCATCGACGTACTCGGCCAGATCGCGGCCGCCGCGCCCCGGGACGGGAGTTCCGTCGCGAAGAACGCCCACAAGGCCGTCGACGCGGTGCTGCGGGGTGTGGTGGCGTACAGCTCGGTGGGCTGAGCGCCGTCCGGAGCGCGGATGTGAGGGGGACGCGGGCGTGACGACGGGTGGCCAGGGGCAGGCTGTGCGTGCCCCTGGCCACCCGTGTGGTTCTCCCGTCAGGCCTTCCTCTTCTTCTTGTTCATGATCGAGAGTCCCGCGCAGGTCGCACCCAGCACAACCGTCAGACCACCGACGATCACGTTGGTGAGGACGACGCCCATGTCCGGGCTCTGGCCCACGACCCAGGGCGACACGATGAGCCACGCGCCCAGCGCGACGATGGCCATGCTCATCCCGGTCATCCGCTCCGGCATGGCGGTGAAGCAGAGTGCCAGCAGGGCTATCGCGATACCGATGACGACGTTGTGGACCACCAGGGAGGGCTGGTTCGCGGTGAAGTGGAGCACCCACGGTGAGACGGCGGCGAACAGACCGGCCAGGAACAGCGGGGCGTCCGCGCCGGCCGTGGTGCGGCCGCCGCTCATGACACGGTCGTGGCGCGCTCGCATTTCTTCGGCGTCGGGATGTCCGGAGAGGTCTTTCTCGGTGTGTCCGGAAACGTCCCTTCCGGTGTGCGAGATGTTACTCATGAGGATGTTCTCCTTCGCACTTGCTGGGGCGACCGCGGTCAGATGACACGGCCATCAGCTCTCCACACCAGTGTGCTCTTACATGTCCCTTATGTGTAGTTTTCTTGGCGGTCGAATTCTGCGGTTCCGTCGGGGCGGTGGCTCACCGCCCCGACGGAGGCGTCAGCTCAGCTCGCCGGCATCAGAACGGTGTCCACGATGTAGACCGTCGCGTTGGCGGTCGGGACGTTGCCGCAGACGACCTTCGACGAGTCGTTCACGGTGTACGACGTCTTCGCCCCCGACGTCGTCAGCTTCGTCTTGGCCAAGGTGTCGAAGGAGCCCTTCTCCAGCTGCTTCGGCGTGAGCTTCTCTCCCACGACGTGCGAGGTGAGCACCTTGGAGAGCTCGGCCTTGTCCGCGAGCAGCTTGTCCAGGTCGGCCTTCGGGATCTTGGCGAACGCGTCGTTGGTGGGGGCGAACACCGTGATGTTCTCGGCGCTGTTCAGAGTGTCGACGAGATCGGCCTGCTTGACGGCCGTCACCAGCGTGGACAGCGCGGGGTTGTTCGAGGCGGCCGTGGCGACCGGGTCCTGCGCCATGCCGTCGAACGAGCCCGCGCCCGTCTTCGGGACCGTCGCACAGCCCGGGCCGAAGGGCTCGTCCATGGGCTGGGTGTCCTCGGCCGGCGCACTCGACGAGGCCTTGTCCGCACCGGAGCCGGAGCCGGACGCGGAGGTGTCCGAGTCGCTGGAGCAGGCGGTCAGGGCGAGGGGCAGCACGGCGGCCGCGGAGGCGGCGACAGCGATGCGGCGAAGGTGACGGTTGCTCATGAGGATCTCCTGGGTGAATCGTTACTGATGGGGCTGGATCTGGATATGGGGGGCGGGGTGTACATGGGGCGGTCAGGGCACGTCGACCACCACCGAGTGCCACCCGGTCGCACCGTCGGGGACGGTGCCG
This sequence comes from Streptomyces sp. NPDC048565, assembly GCF_040650935.1. NCBI lineage: Bacteria > Bacillati > Actinomycetota > Actinomycetes > Kitasatosporales > Streptomycetaceae > Streptomyces > Streptomyces sp. NPDC048565. The sequence continues at coordinate 62,371 of NZ_JBEZIH010000007.1, read as the reverse complement.
ACCCGCTTGTCGGTCTGTGTGGCGCCGGTGCGGTCCGTCGCACGGACCTGGAGGGTGTGGTGGCCGGTCGTGGCGGGCCACTCCCACACCCACTGGCGCCAGGTGTCACGGCCGGCCTCGGCGGCCAGCCGCGCGGTGTGCCACTCACCCCCGTCGACCCGGACCTCGACCCGGGCGATGCCCCGGTGCTGGGCCCAGGCGACACCGGCGACGGGCACGGTCCCCGCCCGCGGGGCGGCGAAGGGGCGGGGCGTGTCGATGCGTGACTGGGTCTTGACCGGAGCCCTGCGCGACCAGTCGCGCTTGACCCAGTAGGCGTCGTAGGCGTCGAACGTCGTGAGTTCGACGTCCTGGATCCACTTGCACGCCGAGACATAGCCGTACAGGCCGGGGACGACCATCCGGACCGGGAAACCGTGGTCGAACGGCAGTGGTTCGCCGTTCATACCGACCGCGAGCAGAGCGTCACGGCCGTCCATGACCTCCTCGACCGGGGTTCCGATCGTCATCCCGTCCACGGAACGCGCCACGACCTGATCCGCGGGCCCGCCCTTCGACGGTGGCCTGACCCCGGCCTCGCTCAGCAGAGTGGCCAGGCGTACGCCGATCCACCGCGCCGTGCCCACATAGGGGCCCCCGACCTGGTTGGACACACAGGTCAGCGTGATGTCGCGCTCGACGAGCTCACGCTTCAGGAGGTCCTGGAAGCTGAGGGTGACGGGTCGCGTCACTCCCTTGCCGTGGATCCGCAGCCGCCACCGGTCGGCGTCGACGCGCGGTACCACCAGGGCGGTGTCCACCCGGTAGAAGTCCTTGTTCGGGGTGACGAAGGAACTCAGACCGCGGATGTCAGGACCCGCTCCTGAAGGGATGGGGCGCGTGGGTGAGGCGGGCGGCGGAAGGGTGATGTCCTCGCGTGAGGCCGCTGCCCCGGCCAGCTGGGACGTCTGGAGCCCTCGGCCCAGGACCCCCGCACCGGCCGAGGCCGCCGCCGCCGCGGTCGCCGCGATCACGAACCCGCGGCGGTCGAAGGCGCCCTGCACCGTGTTGTCCCGCACACCGCTGTCCGGCTCGCCGCCGCCCGTCCCACCCGCCGCGGGAGACGGGACGGCGGCAGGGACCAGCCGGCCCGCCAGGAGATACAGCACCCCCGCGGCCACCAGCGCGCCCACGGCCGAGGGCAGCGCATCGCCCGGACGGCCCTCCGGCCGTCCGGCCGCGGACACCGCCCCGACCGCACCGAAGACCAGTACGGCCGCGGCGCCGGTCCGCCGGTGGCGCAGCGCGAGGATCCCCACCGCCATGGCGAAGAGCGCCAGCAGGACGAGGATGCCGAGTTGCAGCACCAGCTTGTCGTCCGTACCGAAGTTCCGTACGGCGAAGTCCTTGACGGCCGGGGGAGTGCGGTCGATGACCGCCCCGCCCACGGCCGAGACCGGACCCGCCTCAGGACGTACGGCGGCGGCGACGAGCTCTGCGACGCACAGGGCGGTGAACCCGGCGATCAGACCGCTGAGCGCGGCGAACGCGGCGCGCGCCCAGCGGGACCGCCGGGACCCGGTGGCCCCGTGCTTCTGCGAAACGTCTCGGTCTGTTCTCACACCGGGGGTTCGGCGCCGACCGCCCGGCGGATTGGTCGTTCACCCCGATGAAGGAAATCCGTTCATCGGCCAATCCGCCGCGTCCGCCGCCCCGAATGACCTCAGAGGGGCACTCCGACAGAGCCCCGGCCAGGCACGCGACACCGGAAGGAGCCCGCATTGGCACGGGAGCGACGGCGTACAGCCGTGGTGGGCAGCGGGGTGGCGGGACTGACCGCCGCGCACATCCTGGGGAGGGCGCACGAGGTGACGCTTCTGGAGTCGGACGAGCGGCTCGGCGGGCACGCGCACACCCATGACCTGAGGTCGTCGGACGGCCGGACCCACCGCGTCGACTCGGGGTTCATCGTGCACAACCGGCGGACGTACCCGCACCTGCTCAGGCTCTTCGACGAACTCGGCGTCGCCACACAGGAGTCGGACATGAGCATGTCCGTCCGCTGCGAGGGGTGCGGACTGGAGTACGCGGGCGCCCGCGGCGCCGCAGGGCTGTTCGCCCGGCCGGGGTCGCTGCTCAGGGGCCCGTATCTGCGGATGCTGACCGAGGTGCCCCGGTTCCACCGCGCGGCCAGGGCGTTGCTCGCGCTGCCCGAGGACACCGGGGCCATGACCCTGGGCGAGTTCGCGGCGCGCGGCCGGTTCTCCCGCTACTTCTGCGCCCACTTCCTGACACCCATGGTCTCCGCTGTGTGGTCCTGCGACCCGGCGACGGCGATGCGCTACCCGGCCCGCCACCTCTTCACGTTTCTGGAGCACCACGGGATGCTCTCGGTCGGGAACTCGCCGGTCTGGCGGACCGTCACCGGCGGCTCACGGGCGTACGTCGACCGCGTCGCGGGGCGGGTGCACTCCGTGCGCACGGCCGCCCCGGTCCGGGCGGTGCGCCGGCACAGCGGCGGCGTGGAGATCGTCACCGAGGACGGCGCCGCCGATGACTACGACGCGGTGGTCGTCGCCACCCACCCCGACCAGGCGCTGCGGCTGCTCGCCGACCCCACCGACGAGGAGCGGCGCACCCTCGGGGCCTTCCGTTACTCCCGCAACCCCACACTGCTGCACACCGACACCTCGCTGCTGCCGCGCAGCCGGGGCGCCGCGGCCTCCTGGAACTACCTGCTGCCGTCCTGCGCCGCCGACGCCGACCGGGTGACCGTCAGCTACGACATGAACCGCCTCCAGCGTCTGGACGCGCCCGAGCGCTTCGTCGTCACGCTGAACGGCGCCGACCGCGTCGACCCGGACCGTGTCCTGGCCCGGGCGCTCTACGAACACCCCGTCTTCACCCCGGAGTCCGTCGCCGCGCAGGCCCGGCTGCCCGCGCTCTCCGGGCCGGTCACCGCCTTCGCCGGGGCCTACCACGGCTGGGGGTTCCACGAGGACGGCTGCCGGTCGGGTGCGCGGGCCGCCGAGGCGCTGGGAGTGATCTGGTGAACGCCCTCTACCCGTGCACCATCACCCACGTAAGGACCGCGCCGCGCAGATACGCCCTGCGGCACCGTACCTATCTGTGGCTCATCGACCCGGACCGCCCGCCACGGCTGCCGCACCTCCTGCGCCCGCTGGCCCGGTTCGACGCCCGCGACCACTTCGGCGGCACGGCGCCCACCGTCCGGGCCGGGCTCGAACGTTTCCTCCTGGCCCAGGGCGTCGAACTCGCCGGCGGGGCCGTCACCATGCTCACCCAGGCCCGCGTACTCGGCCATGTGTTCAACCCGCTGACCGTCTACTGGTGCCACCGCCAGGACGGCGCCCCGCTCTGCGTCGTCGCCGAGGTCCACAACACCTACGGGGAGCGGCACGCGTATCTGCTGCGGACGGACGAGGCGGGCCGCGCGGCCACCGCCAAGGACTTCTACGTCTCGCCGTTCTTCCCGGTGGACGGCGCCTACCGGATGCGGCTGCCCGAACCGGGCCCCCGGCTGAACCTGACGGTCCACCTGGAGCGCGAGGACGCCCGCCCGTTCACGGCGACCGTACGCGGCACCCGCCGTCCCGGTACGCCCGCCCAACTGGTCCGGCTGTTCCTGCGCCACCCCTTCTCCACCGCGGTGGTATCCGCCGCGATCCGGCTGCACGGGGTCCGGCTGTTCCTGCGCCGGCTCCCCGTACAGCCACGTCCCCGTCATCGCACCCAGGAAGGCATGCAGTGAAGGTGCCCACCTCCCCTCGTCGCCCCGTCTCCCACCGTCCCCCCGCCCAGGCCGGCGCCGGCTTCGGCGTACCCGGCCGGGCCGGACCCGCAGCCGCCTCGGGCGCCACCCCCGATCCCGGGCGCCGGCCCGACGTGGCCTCGCTGCCACGGGCCTCCGGAGCGAGGACCGCGGTGGCCGAGCGGCTCGTACGGCACGCGCTCGCCCGGCTCCCGCTGCGCGTGAGCCTCGCCGGCCGCGGAAGCACCGGTCTCGGCGGGCCGCTCATGGAGATCCGCGACCCCGACGCCTTCTTCCGGCGGATCGGTGCGGGCGGGCTCATCGGCTTCGGCGAGTCGTACATGGCGGGCGAGTGGGACTCTCCCGACCTCGTCGGCGTCCTCACCGTCCTCGCGGCCAACGCGGCCGGCCTCGTCCCCGCACCGCTGCAGAGGCTGCGGAGCCTGTGGGCCCCGCGCAAGCCCGCCGCGCAGGCCAACACCCCCGAGGGCGCACGCGACAACATCAGCCACCACTACGACCTGTCGAACGACCTCTTCGCGCTCTTCCTCGACGACACACTCACGTACTCCGCCGCCGTCTTCCGCGGATTCCCCGCCGAGCGCGACCTGCTGGCCGCCGCGCAGCACCGCAAGATCGACCGGCTCCTCGACCTGGCCGGTGTGGGCGACGGCACCGAGCTGCTGGAGATCGGCACCGGCTGGGGCGAACTCGCCGTACGCGCGGCGGCGCGAGGTGCGCGGGTCACCACCCTGACCCTCTCCAGGGAACAGCGGGAGCTGGCCCGGGGCCGGATCCGCGAAGCGGGCCACGAGGACCGGGTCGACGTCCGGCTCAGCGACTACCGGGACGTCACCGGCGAGTACGACGCGGTCGTCAGCGTCGAGATGATCGAGGCGGTCGGGGAGGAGTTCTGGCCGGAGTACTTCCGTACCCTGGAGCGCTGCCTGGCTCCCGGCGGGAGGATCGCCCTCCAGGCGATCACGATGCCCGACGACCGGATGCTGGCCAGCCGCGGCACGTACACCTGGATCCAGAAGTACATCTTCCCCGGCGGACTGCTGCCCTCCACCGAGGCCATGGAGCGCGTCACCACCGCCCGTACCTCGCTGCGCACGGCACGGCGCGACAGCTTCGGCGCGCACTACGCCGAAACCCTGCGGCTGTGGCGGGAGCGCTTCACGGAACGCGCCGACGAGGTCGACGCGCTCGGCTTCGACGCGGTCTTCCGCCGCATGTGGACCTTCTATCTCGCCTACTCCGAGGCCGGCTTCAGGTCCGGCTACCTCGATGTGCAGCAGATGCTCCTGACCCGTGAGGACACCGCGTGAAGACCATGACCGACACACCGGGAAACGGAGCGGCGCAGCGGATCGCGCCCGTGCTGGAGCGGTTCATCGGCGGGCCCCCGCCGGTCAGGATCAGGATGTGGGACGGCAGCGAGACCGGTCCCGAGGGCGCCCCCACGGTGCAGGTGCGCTCCCGCAGTGCGCTGCGCCGGCTCCTGTGGCAGCCGGGCGAACTCGGCCTCGCCGAGGCCTACATCACCGGCGACATCGACATCGCCGACGACCTGGCGGCCGGGCTGCGCGCGCTGCGCCAGGGGCCGGGCCGGCAGGGACAGCGGCTGACCCGCCCCGGTCTCGCCGACCGGCTGCGGGCAGCCGGCACCGCACTGCGCCTCGGCGCGATCGGGCCCCGCCCTCCGACTCCCGCGGCCCGCGCCGGACTTCGCGGCGCGCCGCACAGCAAGGCGCGCGACCGGGCCGCCATCAGCCACCACTACGACCTGTCCAACGCCTTCTACTCGCTGCTGCTCGACGAGACCATGGCCTACTCGTGCGGCTACTGGACCGGTGCAGGGCCCGGCTACGGACCGGCCGACGCGCAGCGCGACAAGCTCGAACTCATCTGCCGCAAGCTGGCGCTGACGGCCGGCGCGCGCCTCCTCGACATCGGCTGCGGCTGGGGATCCCTGACCCTGCACGCGGCGGCCCGGCACGGGGTCCGGGTCACCGCTGTCACCCTCGCCGCGGAACAAGCCGCCCATGTGCGGGGGCAGGTGGAGGCGCGCGGCCTCGACGATCTCGTCGAGGTGCTCTGCTGCGACTACCGGGACGTCGCCGCCCTGCCAGGCTTCCGGGGCGGATACGACGCCGTCTCCACCGTCGAGATGGGGGAACACGTCGGCGACGCGCAGTACCCGGCCTTCACCGCGCTGCTCCACTCCGTGCTCCGGCCGCGTGGCCGCGCCCTGGTCCAGCAGATGTCCCGCGGCTCGACCGCCCCCGGCGGCGGTGCGTTCATCGAGTCCTACATCGCCCCCGACATGCACATGCGTCCGCTCGGCGAGACCGTGGGCCTGCTGGAGGGCGCCGGCCTTGAGGTCCGTGACGTCGAGTCGCTGCGCGAGCACTACGTCCTGACCGTCGAGGCCTGGCACCGCACCCTGGAGGAGCACCTGCCGGAGTTCCTGGCACTGGTGGGTGAGGAGACGGCCCGGGTGTGGCGCCTCTACCTGGTGGGCGGCGCACTCGCCTTCGAGGAACGGCGCATGGGCGTCGACCAGATCCTCGCGGTGCGCCCCGACGCCGACGGCTCATCGGGCCCGGCCACCACCCGGCACGGCTGGTACTCCGGATGAGCGGCTTCGGCTGGGCGGAGTTCGCCCGGAGCCTGCCGGTGACGGCGGGCGCCGCGCTCGGCGTCATGCTCGTGACGTTCCTGATCGCCCTGCGCAGGCGCCTGCACCGGATCGTGGACGTGGCGTGGGGACTCGGCTTCGCGGCCGTCGCCCTCGTCGCGTACGCGCTGTCCGGCGGCGAGGGTGACGACGGGCGCCGTGTCCTGGTGACCGTGCTCACCGTCGTCCACGGCCTGCGGCTGGCCGTGCACATCGGCCGTCGGGGCCGGGGTCACGGCGAGGACCCGCGCTACGAGGCCCTGCTGGCCAAGGCGCCGGGCCATCGCGGTCTGTACGCGCTGCGCACGGTGTACCTCCTCCAGGGGGCGCTCGTCTGGCTTGTCTCCCTGCCCGTGCAGGCGGCCTCGTATCTGCCGGGTCCGCTCGACGGGTGGGCCTGGGCCGGGACCGCGCTCTGGGCGGTGGGGCTGGGCTTCGAGGCACTGGGGGACAGCCAACTGGCGCGGTTCAAGGCCGATCCCGCGAACCGGGGGCGGATCATGGACCGTGGCCTGTGGTCCTGGACCCGGCACCCGAACTACTTCGGGGACTTCTGTGTCTGGTGGGGGCTGTTCCTCATCGTCTGCGCGAACCCCGCGGTCGCCGCTGCGACCCTGGTGTCGCCCGTCGTCATGAGCTTCCTGCTGACCAGGGGCAGCGGAAAGGCGCTGCTGGAGCGGCACATGGCCGGACGGCCGGGGTACGCGGACTACCGGGCCCGCACCAGCGGGTTCTTCCCGCGCCCGCCGCGCCGACGCTGAAACACAGGGGGACGCGACCCCCTGTGTTCCAGCGCTGCCGGGCCCTCAGGCGTCCTCGAACTTCATCAGGGCCACCGGATCCGAGGTCGGCTGTGCCGATCCGCCGGCCGGTTCGACGGTGATGCCCATGCCGGACGCCCGGTCCACGGGCCCGTCGAGCAGGACGGCGTCATCCGTGGCGGACGGGTTCAGCAGTCCGGCCGCACGCATGGTGCCGCCGTCGTCGAACCAAAGCTGGTACACCTTGCCGCCGGATGGCCGTTCCAGGCCGGATGCCAGGAACACCGCCCGGTTCACGCTCTGCGAGACCACCACCGTGCCCCGGGCGCCGTCCCCGAGATCGGCCGCGCTGGTCGCGGCGTCCGGTGCGGTCAGCACCCGCGCCACCTGCTCGTTGTGCTGTTCGGCCCTGGCGGTCTCCTGCCGGGCGTCCTGCGCGAGCTGGTTCTGCCACACCGCAACCCCGCCGAGAGCGGCGGCGGCGGCGACACAGGCCGCCAGCGCATACGTCGACCAGCGGCGGGCCCGTCCGACCGAGGCACCGGAGCGGGCGCCTCGCCCACGGGGCGGCGGCTCCTGCCGTACGGCCGTGATGTCGCGCAGCACCCGCTCCCGGAGTGCGGGCGGCGGAGTGGTGGACACGGCGAGCCCCAGCCGGGCGGCGGTCGCGGACAGCTCGCGCACCTCCTGGGCGCACGCCTCGCAGGCACCCAGATGCCGTTCGAAGGCGAGGCGCTCGTCCTCGGGCAGCGCGTGCAGGGCGTAGGCCCCGGTCAGTGTGTGCAGCTCGGCCGTACTCATACGCCCACCCCCAGGCAGTCGCGCAGCCGGATGAGCCCGTCGCGCAGTCGCGTCTTGATGGTTCCCAGCGGTACGGACAGCAGCTCGCCGACCTCGCGGTAGGTCAGCCCGCGGTAGTACGCCAGCGTGACGGACTCCCGCTGGAGCTCGGAGAGCGTCCGTAGACAGCGCCGGACCTGTTCTCTCTCCAGCCGGCTCTCGACCTGCTCGGACACCTCGTCGAACTCCGGGGTGCGGTCGAGCAGCGCGGCCCTGTGCTCCCGTGCCGCGGTCGCCTCGGCCGACCTGACCCGGTCCACCGCGCGGTGGTGGGCGAGCGTCAGTACCCAGTTCATGGCGCTGCCGCGGGACGCCTGGTAGCGGGGCGCGGTGCGCCACAGCTCGACCAGGACCTCCTGGGCGACCTCCTCGGACTGGGCGGGGTCACGGAGCACGCTGCGCACCAGCCCGAGGACCGGCCCACTGACCTGGTCGTACACCTGGGTGAAAGCGTCCTGGTCACCACGGGCGACCTGGCCGAGCAGCTCCTGCAGGCCGGGGCCCGACGAAGGGACCCCACTGATGTGTACGGCTTCTCTCACGCGGACGGTCCTCCCGGAGCACGCATCGGTTTCCTGGGTGATTCGGAGCCGGTGGCCCGGAGGATTGGTCGGAGGCCTCGCCGATCCGCCTGCCCGCTCGGCCCTCCCGCACACCCTCTTCCGCACACGCGAGAACCCGGTCGCCGTCAGGGACGGCGACCGGGTTCGACGATGCGTGGGAGGGGCGCTACGCGGCGCTCTCCTGCTCGCGCTCCACCTGCTCGTTCCACTCGCGCTTGACCGCGCGCCAGGCGTCGTCGTCCTTGCCGAGACGCCAGTAACCCGAGATCGACAGCTGCTGGGGCGGGATGCCGCGCTCCAGGCGGAGGTGGCGCCTGATCTCCTTGACGAAGCCCGCCTCGCCGTGGACGAAGGCCTGCACCTCGCCCTCGGGGAACTCCAGCCCGGTCACCGCGGTGACGAGCCCCTCGCCGACCGGGCCGTCGCCGCGGTGCAGCCAGGTCACCGAGACGCCGTCGGGCGTCGCGAGCTTCTGCTCCTCGGAGGCGTCCGGCACCTCCACGAAGACGTGCGCCGTCGCGCCCTCCGGAAGCTGCTCAAGGGACGCCGCGATGGCGGGCAGAGCGCTCTCGTCGCCCACCAGCAGATGCCAGTCGGCCGAGGCCTCCGGGACGTAACCGCCGCCGGGGCCGAGGAAGGTCACCTGGTCGCCGCGCTGTGCACGCGCCGCCCAGGGGCCCGCCAGGCCCTCGTCGCCGTGCACCACGAAATCGACGGCGAGCTCACGGGTCTCGGGATCCCAGGAGCGCACGGTGTACGTCCGGGTGGTGGGCCACAGCTCGCGCGGGTACTCCTCGCGGATCGCCGCCATGTCGAAGGGGTGGCTGTAGTCCGCGCCCTCCGGGGCGAAGCACAGCTTGATGTAGTGGTCGGTGTACCCGCCGAGGGTGAACTCGGCCAGGCCGTCGCCACCGAGGACCACGCGCACCATGTGCGGGGTGATCTGCTCGGTGCGCAGAACCTGTGCCCCCTGCGCCTTGGGTGTCCGGCGTTGCGGCCGCTCTGCCACGAGGTTCTCCCTGCTCTGGACATATACGAGGTACTGCAAACTTAGGTTTACCTAAGCTAGCACCTCATGCCTGGAGTGTGACGAGCAGTCGCTGGAGCGCGTTGCCCAGGCCCCACTGTGCCGCGAGGGACTCCAGGGCGGCGGGGTCACGTGGTTCGCGGGGGAGAGCAGGGGTGAAGTCGGGCAGGGGCACGTCGTCGGCGACCCGGACGACCTTCGGGGCCACCGCCACGTAGTCCCGGGCCTCGTCCAGCCGCTTGCGACGGGACGGGGTCAGCGGGGCGGCGGGATCGTCCACCGCGGCCATGATCCCCGCGAGGTCGCCGAAGGTGTCCAGCAGCTTCGCCGCCGTCTTCTCGCCGATACCGGGCACGCCGGGAAGTCCGTCGCTCGGATCGCCGCGCAGCAGGGCCAGATCGACGTATCCGCCGCCGTCCACGCCGTACTTCTCGCGGAGCCAGGTCTCGTCCGTCACCTGGAGCGTCCCCACGCCCTTCAGCGGATAGAGCACCCGCACCCCGCGGGCGTCGTCGACCAGCTGATACAGATCGCGGTCCCCGGTCACGATGTCCACCGGTCCCGCGGCCCGGCCGGCCAGCGTGCCGATCACGTCGTCCGCCTCGTACCCGGCGACGCCGACGCGGGCGATCCCCAGCGCGTCCAGCACGGCCTCGATCACCGGGACCTGCGGGGAGAGGGTGTCGGGGACCTCTTCCTCGTCCGGGACGCCCCCGGGGGTCTCGACAGCCACCCGGTGCGCCTTGTAGGTCGGGATCAGATCGACCCGCCACTGCGGGCGCCAGTCCGCGTCCATGCACGCGACCAGGTCGTCGGGCCGGTGGTCCTGCACCAGCCTGGCGATGAAGTCGAGCAGCCCGCGCACGGCGTTGACCGGGGTGCCGTCGGGCGCGCGCACCGAGTCGGGGACGCCGAAATACGCGCGGAAGTAGAGGGAGGCGGTGTCGAGGAGCATCAGGCGTCGGGTCACACTCCGATCATGCCGCACGCCTCCGACAGTGGGGTCGGAGGAAGTGCGGGGTTCCTCCGACATCTCGCGGGGTTCCCGCGGCGGTCTTTCTTTCGAGTGATCTGAATCACACGCGTGTTTGAGTTGCGTAAGCGGGGGCAGGCGCGGCATCGGAGCGGACCACGTCCATTTTTCAACTTGATGCGCGTGCTCTGCGGACCGAATCCGCACCGCTCCACGGTCTGCCGAAGGGGGTGGCAGACCGTTTTCGGTTCAACGCGTGAGGTGTATGTGTCAAGGCTGCAAGCTGAGCACCTGTACAAAGTGTTCGGCAGACGACCCGATGAAGCCGTGCAGAAGCTCGAGAGCGGTACCCACCGCGACGAACTGCGCGCCGACGGAACGACCGCAGCGGTGATCGACGCCTCGTTCACCGTGGAACCGGGGCAGATCTTCGTTGTGATGGGACTCTCCGGTTCGGGGAAGTCCACATTGCTGCGGATGCTCAACGGCCTGTTGGAGCCCACCGCCGGACGCGTCCTGTTCGACGACCAGGACCTGACCGCCCTGAGCGCCCGTGACCTGCGCAGCGTACGCTCGACCAAGATCAGCATGGTGTTCCAGCACTTTGCGCTCTTCCCCCACAGGAGCGTCCTGGAGAACGCGGCGTACGGCCTGGAGGTCCAGGGCGTCCCGCGGGTCGCACGGGAGGCGCGCGCCGCCGAGGCGCTGGAGATGACCGGCCTCGCCGGCTGGGAGAAGTCCTGGCCCGACGAGCTGTCCGGCGGCATGCAGCAGCGTGTGGGTCTGGCCCGCGCGCTCGCCACCGACGCCGACCTGCTCCTGATGGACGAGTCCTTCAGCGCGCTCGACCCGCTGATCCGGCGTGACATGCAGGACCAGCTCCTGGAACTGCAGAAGCGCCTGAAGAAGACCATCGTCTTCATCACCCACGACCTCAACGAGGCCATGCGCCTCGGCGACCGTATCGCCGTGATGCGGGACGGCGAGATCGTCCAGCAGGGCACCGCCGAGGACATCCTCGTGCGGCCGTCCAACGACTACGTCGCCTCCTTCATCCAGGACGTCGACCGCTCCCGGGTGCTCACCGCCGGTTCGATCATGGAGGCGCCCGAAGCGGGCCGCTCCCACAAGGACCTGCTGGCCGAGGCGCCCGCGACGGTGTCGTCCGAGACTCCCATAGCGGAGCTCTTCGCACCCTGCTCCACCAGCGGTGCGGCCGTCGCCGTCACCGGTGAGGACGGCGGTGTCATAGGCGTCGTCCAGCGCACCAGGCTGCTGGCCGCGCTCGGCGAGGAACCTCAGGTGGACCACCAGGTTCCGGCTCCGGGTGAGGCCAAGAAGGTGATCGCCGGTGCCTAGGTTCACCTTCGGCTCGTGGGTCGAGGACGCGGTCGACTGGCTCCAGTCGAACCTCACCTGGATCTTCGACTTCATCAAGACCGTGCTCGGCGGGATGTACGACGGCGTCAACGCCGTGCTGAGCGGCGGCGAGCCGTTGCTGATGGCCGGAATCTTCGCGGTCCTGGCGTTCTGGCTGCGCGGGGTGGTCCCCGCGGTGCTCACCTTCGTGGGCTTCGCGCTCATCGACTCCCTCGCCCTCTGGGACGAGGCGATGGGGACCCTCTCGCTGGTCATCGTGGCAGCGGTCATCACGATCGTGATCGCGGTGCCCACCGGAATCTGGGCGGCGCGCAACAGCCGGGTCAGCGCCACGCTGCGGCCGGTGCTCGACGTCATGCAGACGATGCCCGCCTTCGTCTACCTGATCCCCGGCGTCATGTTCTTCGGCGTCGGCGTCACCCCCGGTGTGATCGCCACCATCGTCTTCGCGATGCCGCCCGGTGTCCGCATGACCGAGCTCGGTATCCGCCAGGTCGACGGCGAGCTGGTGGAGGCGGCCGAGGCCTTCGGCACCACACCCAAGGACACCCTGACCCGGGTGCAGCTGCCGCTCGCCCTGCCGACGATCATGGCCGGAATCAACCAGGTCATCATGCTGGCCCTGTCGATGGTCGTCATCGGCGGCATGGCCGGCGCCGGCGGGCTCGGCGAGAAGGTGTACGCCGCGATCACCCAGCTCCAGGTCGGCCTCGCCGCCGAGAGCGGGATCGCCGTCGTCATCCTCGCCATGTACCTGGACCGGATGACCGGCGCGCTCAACGAGCGGGTCTCCCCGCTCGGCCGTCGCGCCGCCGCCAAGGTCGCCGCCGGTGCGCGGCGCCTCAGGTTCACGCACTACAAGCCGGGAACCGCCATCGCGATGACCGGTGTCGTCGTACTCGCGCTCATCGCGGGCGGCCTCAACATCGCCGGTTCCAGCGACTCGAAGGCCTCACAGGCCGACAGCTCCAACGTCGGCGACGGCCAGAAGATCAACCTGGGCTACATCCCCTGGGACGAGGGCATCGCCTCCACCTTCCTGTGGAAGGAGATCCTCGAGCAGCGCGGCTACGAGGCCGGGGTCACCCAGCTCGACGCCGGTCCGCTCTACTCCGGCGTCGCCCGCGGAGACATCGACTTCCAGACGGACGCCTGGCTGCCCACCACGCACAAGGACTACTGGGACAAGTACAGCGACGACCTGGAGGACCTGGGTTCGTGGTACGGCCCGACCTCGCTGGAGCTGACGGTCCCGTCGTACGTCAAGGGCATCGACTCGCTGGCCGACCTCAAGGGTCAGGGCAAGAAGTTCAACGGCAAGATCATCGGCATCGAGGCCAGCGCCGGGATGATGGGCACCCTCAACAAGAAGGTGCTCAAGGAGTACGGCCTGGAGGGTGAGTACGAGGTCGTCTCCTCCAGCACCTCGTCGATGCTCGCCGAGCTCAACGCCTCCATCAAGAAGAAGGAGCCGGTCGTGGTGACCCTGTGGTCGCCGCACTGGGCCTACGGCGCGCACGACCTGAAGAAGCTCAAGGACCCGAAGGGCGCCTGGGGCAAGGGCGAGGACGTGCACACCGTCGCCCACAAGGGCTTCGCGAAGAAGGCGCCCGCCGTCGCGGACTGGCTCAAGAACTTCAAGCTCACCGAGAAGCAGCTCACGAGCCTGGAGAACGAGATCCAGAAGGCCGGCCAGGGCAAGGAGCAGGACGGCGTCCGCAGCTGGCTGAAGAAGAACCCGGGCCTCGTCGACCAGCTCGCCCCGCCGCCGGGCGGTGCGAAGAAGGACGGCAAGGACGCGGGCAAGACCGTCAACCTGGGTTACTTCCCGTGGGACGAGGCCATCGCCTCCACCTACCTCTGGCAGAACGTGCTGGAGGACCGGGGCTACAAGACGACGGTCAAGCAGCTCGACCCCGGCCCGCTCTACACCGGTCTCGCGCAGGGACAGCTGGACGTCCAGTTCGACTCCTGGCTACCGACGACGCACAAGGACTACTGGGACAAGTACAAGGACAACCTCACCGATCTGGGCTCCTGGTACGGGCCCACGTCGCTGGAGCTGACGGTCCCGTCGTACGTCAAGGGGATCGACTCGCTGGCCGACCTCAAGGGTCAGGGCAAGAAGTTCAACGGCAAGATCATCGGCATCGAGTCGAGCGCCGGGATGATGGGCACCCTCAACAAGAAGGTGCTCAAGGAGTACGGCCTCGAAGGTGAGTACGAGGTGGTCTCCTCCAGCACCTCGTCGATGCTGGCCGAGCTGAACCGGTCGATCAAGAAGAAGGAGCCGGTCGTGGTGACCCTGTGGTCGCCGCACTGGGCCTACGGTGCGAACGACCTGAAGAAGCTCGATGACCCGAAGGGTGCCTGGGGCAAGGGCGAGCAGATCCACACGGTCGCCAAGAAGGACTTCGGCAAGGACTTCCCGGAGCTGACCGGCTGGCTGAAGGACTTCAAGCTCAGTGAGGCGCAGCTCGCCTCGCTCGAGGTGGAGCTCCAGAAGGGCGGCGCCGGCAAGGAGAAGGAGTCCGCCCGCCGCTGGATGGACGCCAACCCGGACGTGGTGGAGAAGATGGCGCCTGTCGCCGGCTGATCCGCACACCCCGCCATGACGAAGGGGACGGCCCCGGTAGCGAACCGGAGCCGTCCCCTTCAGGCTGGTCGGGGGAGTCCGCGGAGGTCTCTCCTCCGGCCCCGTCCGTCGGATTGCTCTCCGTCCGCCTAAACGACATGCGTAGGGTGCTGGCAACCGGGAGGATGGCGATCCGGGGAGGGAGCCGGACATGGACGACAAGGAAGCCCTTCGAGTGGGTGCGGCGGTCCGCCGACGCCGCAGGACCCTCGGACTCACGCTGGCCGCGGTGGCCGGGCGCAGCGGACTGTCCGTACCGTTCCTCAGCCAGATCGAGAACGAACGGGCCAGACCCAGCCCCCGGTCCCTGAACCGGGTGGCGGAGGCGCTGGAGACCACGACGGAGCGGCTGCGGGCCGCCGCGGACTCGGCACGCGCGGTGGACGTCGTGCGGGCGGACGACGGGGACGGCGTACGCAGGCTGGTGCGCGGGCGGCACCAGCTCAGCGCGCTGGAGTTCGTCGGCGAGACGGACCTCGGGTGCGAGTTCCAGCACCGCAACGACGAGGTGATGTACGTCGTGGAGGGCGCCGTCGAGGTCGAGGCCGAGGGCCGGGCCCACCGGCTGGGCCGGGGCGACACCCTCTTCCTCTCGGGCGGGGTCCGCCACCGGTGGCGGGCGACCGTGCCGGACACCCGGCTGCTGGTCGTCTCGGTCGCCGAACACATCGACGCGACGTACGACTCGCGCCGCTGACAGGGGAGCAGTGCCCGTGCGTGTCGTCTCGCTCGTCCCTTCGCTCACCGAGGCCGTCGCCGTCACCGCCCCCGGTCTGCTCGTCGGCGTCACCGACTGGTGCACGCGTCCCGCGGGCCTCACCGCGGCCCGGATCGGCGGCACGAAGAACCCCGACACCGCCGGTGACGGACCCGAGGCCTTCCCCGACCTGGCCGTAGCGCTCGTCGACGGGCGGCACCTCACGTGGTACGGACCGTCACTGGCCGAGGCGGCCGGGGCGCTGCGAGCAGCGCTCCGCTGAACAGCCCGCCCAGCGTCCGTACGCCCGCCACCGCCCAGGCCGCCACCAGCAGGGCGTAGAGCGCCACGGCCAGCCAGGTGTACGCGTCCAGACCGGTGTGCCTGGCAAGACCCGCCGCGCCGGTGACACACGTACCGACCGGGAAGGTGAACCCCCACCAGGTCATCGTGAACCCCATGCCGCGCCGCATCGCGCGTACCACCAGCGCCGCGGACAGGGCCAGCCACAGCAGGGCGAAGCCCATCACCGGCACCCCGTACAGGACGGCGAAGACGCCGAAAGCCGAGGCGTACGGCGCCGCGACCGTGCCGGGCGCCACATCGGCCAGCTGGTTGACGGCGGTCGTGGACTGGCCCAGCGGTCCGAGCACCAGGAACAGCGTCGGGGTCAGCGCGAGCGGCAGGGGGCCCTGGTGGACCAGGCGTGCGAAGACCAGCGGAAGGACCATCAGGGTCGCCAGCAGGGACAGCCCGAACATCGCGTAACAGGCCAGCAGCAGCGCTTCACGCCCCTGGCCGGGCGCCAGCTCGGGCACCAGCAGCGGTCCGACCGCGGCCGAGACCATCGGGGCCACCAGCGGCAGCAGCCAGACCGGCGACGCTGTGCCCGGGGCGGGACGGTGGCGTACGACCATGAGGTACGGGATCGCCACGGCGGCGGCGAGACCGGCGGCCGTGCCCGCGGTGAACAGCAGCACGTCCACGACGACCGCGGCCGGATGCCCGATGACGTCCTGGCCCACCACCAGGGTGCCCGCGCCGACGGCGAGCAGCGCCATGGACAGACAGCCGTGGAAGGGGGCGACGGCGGGATCGGCGAGGTGGGCACGGCCCTGGTCCCGATGCAGGACCCAGTGCCCGGCGCGGGCTGCCAGCACGAGCACCAGGAGCACGGCGGACAGGGCCCACACCACGACCAGGCCGGTTCGCAGACCCGGCACGCCCACGGGCAGCGCGGCGCCGGCGGTCGCGACGATGGCGGTGCCCATCACCGTCGCGTACCAGTTGGGGCCGAGATGGCGCAGGGAAGGGCGCCGGAGGGCGAGAGGACGGAAGGCCGGGAACCCGGTCCCGGTCTGCGGAAAGATGGCCATGCCACGATTCTCGGCGGGCCGGGCGCCGCCCACCAGGAAGCGCCGGGCTATGAGGTCATAGGCTGGCCTTATGTCCAGTCCAGTGACCCCGCACTCCGCCCTGCCCCACCGGGTTCCCGACCTGGGAGCCATGGTGCTGCTGCTGGCCGTCGCGCGGCACGGGAGTCTGGGCCGGGCGGCCCGGGACGTCGGCATCAGCCAGCCCGCCGCATCCGGCCGCATCCGGTCGATGGAGCGGCAGCTCGGCGTCGCGCTCCTGGACCGCTCGCCGCGCGGATCCCGGCTGACCGACGCGGGCGCCCTCGTCACCGACTGGGCGCGCAGGGTCGTCGAGGCGGCCGAGGCCTTCGACGTCGGGGCCCAGGCCCTGCGGGACCGGCGCGACTCCCGGCTGCGGGTGGCCGCGAGCATGACCATCGCGGAGTATCTGCTGCCCGGCTGGCTGATCGCCCTGCGGGCCGAGCGCCCCGGGACCGCCGTGTCCCTGCTCGCCGGCAACTCGGCGACGGTCGCCCTGCGACTGCTGGCCGGCGAGGCGGATCTGGGCTTCGTCGAGGGACTCTCGATACCGGAAGGGCTCGACGGCACCGTCATCGCGCACGACCGGCTCGTCGTCGTGGTCGCCCCGTCCCACCCGTGGGCGCGCCGGGCCACGCTGACCCCGGGGGAGCTCGCCGAGGCGCCCCTGATCCTGCGGGAACACGGTTCGGGCACCCGCCAGGTCCTGGACGCGGCGCTCGCCGTGCACGGCGGACTCGCGCGCCCCCTGCTCGAACTCTCCTCGACCACCGCGGTGAAGGGTGCGGCGGAGAGCGGCGCGGGGCCCTGCGTGCTGAGCGAACTCGCGCTGGATGAGGAGCTGTCCGCGCGCCGCCTGGTCAAGGTCCCGGTGGCGGGCGTCAGGCTGCGCCGTCAGCTGCGCGCGGTCTGGCCCGCCGGCCACCGGCCCACCGGACCCGCCCGGGACCTGCTCTCGCTGACCGCCCGCGCGCCGGGCGGGACTCCGGGACGGCCCGGCCCCGAGCACTGAGCGGCCGGGGTACGGGAACCTCAGGCCGAGGGCACTGCGGCCCCGGCCCTGGCCGCCGCCACCAGGGCCCGCATGATGCGCAGGTCGTCACCCATCTCGGGGTGCCACTGGACCCCGAGCACCCACCTGGAGCCCGGGAGCTCGATCGCCTCCACCGTGCCGTCCGCCGCGTGCGCGGAGGCCGTCAGGCCCGGCGCGAGCCGGTCCACGGCCTGGTGGTGGTAGGTGGGTACGGACGTCTCCTCGGGCACGAGCGAGGCGTACAGCGTCCCGGGGACCGGCGTCACCGGGTGCTCGCCGAGCACCCCGGCCTTGCCGAACGGGCCCGTGTGGCCGTCCAGATGCTGGGTCAGCGTGCCACCCAGCGCCACATTGAGAAGCTGCATGCCCCGGCAGATCCCGAGGACCGGGGTGCCGGCCTCCGCCGCGGCGCGCAGCAGGGCGACCTCCCAGGTGTCGCGTGAGTGCGCGGGCGGTCCTGTCCTGAAGTCGCGCTCCGCGCCGTACAGCCCGGGATCGACATCGGCGCCGCCCGCGATCACGAGACCGTCCACCCTCGACACGGCGGCCATCGCCCTCGCCGGGTCGTCGGGCGGCAGCAGCGCGGCGAGTGCGCCGGAGCGCTGGACCAGCGCGGGATAGGCGGAGGGGAGCACCGCCGCGGGGAGTTCCCAGACGCCCCAGCGAGCCGCCGGCTCCAGATAGGTCGTCACGCCGATGAGCGGTTCGTGCATGGTGCGGTCCCTCCGGCGGCCGGTCTGCGGGCCGGCCCGGTGCAATGGTGTTGCGTCATACCTTTGTTCGTACCGGGCCGTCGCGCAAGAGCGGTGATCCGGAAGGGCGGGATCAAGCCAGGAAGCCCCGGAGCAGCGCGGCCGTTCCCGCGCAGTGCTCGCGCATCACCGCCCGTGCGCCGTCCTCGTCGCCGTCGAGCACCGCGGCGACGAGGGCCGTGTGCTGAGCCTGCGAGTGTTCGAGGTTGCGCACCAGCAGGGGGATGCAGTCCAGCAGGTCGTTGACGCCCGCGCGCACGGTCGCGTACCGGGCGGCGAGGGAGGGGGAGCCGGAGAGCTCGGCGAGCGTGAGGTGGAAAAGGGTGTCGATCCTGCGGTAGTCGGGCAGAGGTGCCTCGTGTGTCGCCGCCAGAGCCCTACGCAGCCGGTCCGCCCCCTCGCCGTCGAGTCCGCTCGACGCGCAGAGCCCGGCCGCCCCCGACTCCAGGACCTCCCGGAAGAGCAGGACGTCCTCGATGTCGACGTCCGCCACCCGGCGGCGCAGCTCGTCGCCGTCGGCGGGATGGGCGCGGGGGAGCACGAACGTACCGCCGTACCGCCCGCGTCTGGCCTCGATCAGGCCCTGGTCCTGGAGGACCCTCAGCACATCGCGCAAGGTCACCCGGCTGATGCCGAGCAGTCCGGCCAGCTCGCGTTCCGCGGGCAGCCGCCCACCGCCCGGCACCAGGCCGAGCCTGACCACCTGGAGGATCTGCTCCAGCGCCTCCTCGAAGCCGTTGCCCGCCCGGACGGGCCGCAGCGCGGGCAGCAGCCCGTCGAAGGACCCGGATTCCCCCGTCTCTTCCGCCACGTCCCGATTCCCTTCCCCCCAATGGTCTCCTCCCATACCTTAGAGGGTCCACCGGCTGACCGAACGAGGAGTATCCCGTGGCAGACCGACAACCCCCGCTCGGGACCGACGAGCTTCGCCTGCTCGTGGAGCGGGGAGAGATCGACACCGTCGTCCTCGCCTTCACCGATATGCAGGGCAGGCTCCAGGGCAAACGGTTCGCGGCGTCCTTCTTCCTCGACGAGGTCCTGGAACACGGCACTGAGGGCTGCAACTACCTGCTCGCCGTCGACACGGACATGAACACCGTCGACGGATTCGCCATGTCCTCCTGGTCCAACGGCTACGGCGACTTCGCGATGCGCCCCGACCTCACGACCCTGCGCCGCATCCCCTGGCACGAGGCGACCGCCCTGGTCATGGCCGACCTCACCTGGGAGGACGGGCAACCGGTCGTCGCCGCGCCCCGCCAGATCCTCAGGCGGCAGCTGGAGCGGCTCGCCGCCCACGGCCTGACCGCCCACGTCGGCACGGAACTCGAATTCATCGTCTTCAAGGACACCTACGAGCAGGCCTGGGACCGCAACTACCGCGGCCTCACCCCGGCCAACCAGTACAACATCGACTACTCCGTCCTCGGCACCGGCCGCATCGAACCGCTGCTGCGCCGCATCCGCAACGAGATGGCGGCCGCCGGGCTCACCGTCGAATCCGCCAAGGGCGAGTGCAATCCCGGCCAGCACGAGATCGTCTTCCGCTACGACGAGGCCCTCGTCACCTGTGACCAGCACGCCGTCTACAAGACCGGCTCCAAGGAGATCGCCGCCCAGGAAGGCGTCGCGCTCACCTTCATGGCCAAGTTCAACGAGCGCGAGGGCAACTCCTGCCACATCCACCTCTCGCTCCAGGACGCCGACGGGCGCAGCGTCATGGCAGGCGACGACGGCGCGATGTCCCCCGTGATGCGGCAGTTCCTCGCGGGCCAGCTCGCCGCCCTGCGCGACTTCTCCCTGCTGTACGCGCCGAACATCAACTCCTACAAGCGTTTCCAGCCAGGATCCTTCGCCCCGACAGCCGTCGCCTGGGGCCGCGACAACCGCACCTGCGCGCTGCGTGTCGTCGGACACGGCCGCTCGCTGCGCTTCGAGAACCGGCTGCCCGGCGGCGACGTCAACCCGTACCTGGCGGTCGCCGGCCTCGTCGCCGCCGGGCTCCACGGCATCGAGCAGGAGCTGGAACTCCCCGACCCTTGCGAGGGCAACGCCTACACCGCCGGATACGACCAGGTCCCCACCACACTCCGCGAAGCCGCCGCCTTCTGGGAGAACAGCGAGCTCGCCCGGGAGGCCTTCGGCGACGACGTCGTCGCGCACTACCGCAACGCGGCCCGCGTCGAACTGGAGGCCTTCGACGCGGCGGTGACCGACTGGGAGCTCCGCCGCTCCTTCGAACGCCTGTGAGGCACCCCGTGATCCATGAACACCGCGTCCTGAACCCGGCGACCGAAGAGCTCGTCGCCACCGTCCCCGCCACCTCCGCCGCCGACGTCGACACCGCTGTCATCCGCGCCGCGGCGGCCCAGCGGACCTGGGCCGCCCTGGCCCCCGCCGACCGCGCCCGGCTGCTGCGCCGCTTCGCCGTCCTGGTCGACGAACACGCAGAACGGCTGGCCCTGCTGGAGGTCACCGAAGCTGGACACACCCTGGGCAACGCCCGCTGGGAGGCGGCCAACGTCCGGGACCTGCTGGACTACGCGGCCGGGGGAGTGGAACGCCTGACGGGGCGCCAGATCCCGGTACCGGGCGGCGTCGACCTCACGTTCCTCGAACCCCTGGGTGTCGTCGGGGTGATCGCCCCCTGGAACTTCCCGATGCCGATCGCCGCCTGGGGCGCGGCCCCCGCCCTCGCCGCGGGCAACGCCGTCCTCCTCAAACCCGCAGAGACGACCCCGCTCACCGCCCTTCAGCTGGCCAGGATCGCCCTGGACGCCGGCCTGCCCGAACACCTCTTCCAGGTGCTGCCCGGCGCGGGGGACGTGACGGGTGACGCACTGGTCAGGCACCCGGGCGTGGCCAAGATCGTCTTCACCGGTTCCACCCGCGTCGGCAAGCAGATCATGGCCAGGTGCGCGGACCGGGTGAAGCGGCTGACCCTCGAACTCGGCGGCAAGAGCCCCAACATCGTCTTCGCCGACGCCGACATCGAGACCGCCGCGGCATCGGCGCCCATGTCCTTCCTGGACAACGCCGGGCAGGACTGCTGCGCGCGCACCCGCATCCTGGTCCAGCGCTCCGTGTACGACCGCTTCCTTGAGCTCCTGGCCCCGGCCGTCTCCTCCGTCGTCGTGGGCGACCCCTCGGACGAGAAGACACAGATGGGCCCCCTGATCTCCAGGGCCCAGCTGGAGCGCGTACGCGGACTCGTCCCCGAGGGCGCCGACGGCATCCGGGGCAGCGCACCCACAGGACCCGGCTTCTGGTTCCCCCCGACCGTCCTGACCGGGACCGCCCCCGACGCCCCCGTCGCCACCGAAGAGGTCTTCGGCCCGGTCGCCGTCGTCCTGCCCTTCGACGACGAGGACGACGCCGTCCGGCTCGCCGACGCCACCGAGCACGGCCTGGCCGGCTCCGTCTGGACCCGTGACGTGGGCCGCGCCCTGCGGGTCTCGCGGGCGGTCAGGGCCGGGAACCTGTCCGTCAACTCCCACTCCGCCGTCCGCTACTGGACCCCGTTCGGCGGGTACAAACAGTCCGGACTCGGCCGTGAACTGGGGCCCGACGCCCTCGCGGCCTTCACCGAAACCAAGAACGTCTTCATCGGCACGGAGGCCTGACACATGACCACCGACTCCGGGAACATCTGCCGTCGGCTGACCGGCCGCACCGCCGTCATCACCGGGGCGGGCAGCGGCATCGGCCTCGCCACCGCGCGCCGGCTGGCATCGGAAGGAGCGCACGTCGTCTGCGGCGACATCGACGAGCGTGCGGGCATGGCCGCGGCGAAGGAGGTGGCGGGCGCCTTCGTGCCGGTCGACGTCACCGACCCCGGTCAGGTCGAGGCGCTCTTCGCCGCGGCGCACGACACCTACGGTTCCGTCGACATCGCGTTCAACAACGCCGGCATCTCGCCGCCCGACGACGACTCCATCCTCACGACGGGGCTCGAGGCCTGGAAACGCGTCCAGGACGTCAACCTCACCTCCGTCTACCTCTGCTGCAAGGCCGCCCTCCCCTACATGCGGAGCCAGGGGCGCGGCTCGATCATCAACACCGCGTCCTTCGTGGCCAGGATGGGCGCCGCGACCTCCCAGATCTCGTACACCGCGTCCAAGGGCGGCGTCCTCGCGCTGTCCCGCGAACTCGGCGTGCAGTTCGCCCGCGAGGGGATCCGGGTCAACGCCCTGTGCCCCGGGCCGGTCAACACCCCGCTGCTCCAGGAGCTGTTCGCCGCGGATCCGGAGCGCGCCGCCCGCAGGCTCGTCCACATCCCGCCGGGCCGGTTCGCCGAGGCCACGGAGATCGCCGCAGCCGTCGCCTTCCTGGCGAGCGACGACTCCTCGTTCGTCAACGCCACCGACTTCCTCGTCGACGGCGGCATCTCCGGGGCGTACGTGACCCCGCTCGACCTGACCTCTCTAGAGTGAGGACATGAGCAACGCCACTCCGCCCGGCTGGTACCCGGACGTGAACACACCCGGCACCGAGCGCTGGTGGGACGGCACGACCTGGACCGGCCACGCCCGCTCGGCCGCCGTCACCCAGCTGTCGGAGCTCCGGCCGGGGCCCGCGCGCGGCTCGTCGGGTACCAGCACACGGACCGTCGCCATGACGGTCGTGGGCCTGGCCGTCGTGGCCGTCGCCGTCACCGGGTTCCTGATACTGGGCGGGGACGGCGACGACACACCGACAGGGTCCGCGACCGGCAGCAGTGCGCCGCCCACCGCCACGGACAGCGCGAGCGCGGCCGGCCCGACGCCCTCCGGGGACTCGAGCGACTCAGGTGACCCCACGGTGCTGGTCGATCAGCTCAACGGGGTCACCCTCCCGGTTCCCGACGGCTGGGAGAAGCCCGAGAGCACCATCGAGGACGACCCCACGATGCGTACGGTCGGCTCCTATTCCTGCCCGGGCGACTCGGGAAGCTTCTGCTACCACGGCACGGTCACGGTCCACACGGCGAACGGCACCGATCTCACGGACGTGAAGGCGCTGGCCGAGGACGACATCGGGACGGCGGCCGACCACGCCTACGAGGAGGACACCGTCGGCGACCTCATCCACGGGGGCATCACCTCCCACAAGGACCTGGCGTCCAAGCCGGTGACCGTGGCGGGGCGCAGCGGATACCTGGTGCGCCGCCAGGTCACCACGGGCAAGGGCCCCGGCGGATACGTGGAGTCGCTGGTCTTCCCCTCCGCGGTGGGCAGCGAGACACCGGTGATCGTGCGCTTCGCCTTCGACGCGGGACAGGACGCGCTGCCGCTCTCCCTCATGGACACCATCACCGAGGGCATCCGCCCGATAGGCGACGCCACGAGCGGTGGGGTGGGCAGCAGCGTGGCGCCCTGACGCCCTCGTGCGTGTTTCGAAACGCCTGCCCCGCCCTTCGGGCGGACGGCGCTACTTTCGAAGCACGCCCCTCAGAGGAAGGTGCGGCCCTCACCGCGGTACGTCGGCACGGTGGCCGTGATCCGCTCGCCCTCGATCAGCCGCAGCTCGTCGAAGCGCTCGCACAACTCACCCGCCTTGGCGTGCCGGAACCACACCTTGTCGCCGATCAGCAGATCGTCCGCGGGGGCGCCGAGCAGCGGCGTCTGGACCTCACCAGGGCCCTCCTGCGGGTCGTAGCGCAATCCTTCGGGCAGATACGGCACCGGCAGCCGGTCGGCGCCCGCGGCCCCGGACGCCGGATAGCCGCCGCCCAGCACCGTCACCACGCCCACGCCCGGCCGCCGCACCACGGGCTGGGCGAACAGCGCCGCCGGACGGCCGGTGAACGAGGTGTAGTTGTCGAACAGCCTCGGTACGTAGAGACCGGAACCCGCCGCGATCTCCGTCACCGCGGACTCGGCTGCGGTGTGCTGCACGCTGCCGGTGCCCCCGCCGTTCACGAACTCCAGGCCCGGTGCCACCGCGCGGACCGCCCGCACCACCTCCGCGCGCCTGGCCGTCAGCTCCCTGCGGGCCGCCGCCTGCATCAGCCGGACCGCGCGCGACCGCAACGGCCGGCCGGCGATCGAGTCGCCCACACCGGCGACATGGCCCTCGTACGCCATCAGCCCCACCAGGCGGAAACCCGGCCTGCGGTCCACCGAGCGGGCCAGGTCGGCCAGTTGGGCGGGGGAGCGCAGCGGGGAGCGCAGGGCGCCGATCCTGACCCGCCCGCCGAGCAGCCGCAGCGAGGTGTCCAGCTCCAGGCAGACCCGGATCTCCTCCGTGCCGCCGGCCCGTGCGGCGTCGATCAGCTCCAGCTGCGCGTGATCGTCCACCATCACCGTGACGGCCGCCGCGAGCTTGGGATCGGCGGCCAGTTCGGCGTACGCGGCGCGGTCGGCCGACGGATAGGCCAGCAGTACGTCGTCGAATCCGGCGCGCGCCAGCCACAGCGACTCCGCGAGGGTGAACGACATGATGCCCGCGAAGCCGGGCCGCGCGAGCACCCGCTCCAGGAGGGCACGGCAGCGCACCGACTTGCTCGCCACCCGGATCGGTTTCCCGCCCGCCCGGCGCACCAGATCGGCGGCGTTGGCGTCGAAGGCCTCCAGATCGACGACCGCCACAGGGGCGTCGAGATGGGCGGTGGCCCGGTCGTACCGGCTCCGGTCAGCGGCGCGGACAGTCATGGACGCAGCTTGCCAGACGGCCGTACCACTGGGTAGGGGGACGTTCGGCGCAGATCGTCCCTGACCCCGCGTCCGTTCCCACGGGGTGCCCTTCACCCCGTAGAGTGACCGTCACACGATCGACCGGCGGGCCCGTGCGCAGCGGTGGCCCGTGGGCGGTGCGGGGACGTGGACCAGGGGGACGGATGAGTACCGAGGCGCAGCGCGCTCCAGTGCCGCCCCGACCGACCACCCCGCCGCCCGTGCCACCTGCGCCGCCTGTGGAGACGACCGCCCAGCTCCGGCCCGTACCTCCCGCGCCGTCCTCACCTCCCCCGCAGCCGCCCGCCGCCACCAGGCGCAGACCCGTCGGCGCGGTGGACCTCACCCCGCGCCCCGGCGCGACCCCGCCCCCGCCCCCGCCCGGGGCGTACTACGCGCCCGCGGAGAAACCGGCCGAGACCACCACCCGGCTGCGCCCCGTCAAGGCACGGCGCCCCGGCAGGACCGCCGCCGCCGCGGTGTGCGCCGTGCTCGGCCTCGGGCTCATCGGCGGCGCGGTCACCGGCAGCTGGCTCACCGGCGACTCGGCCGCCGAGTCCGGCGACGTGAGCCCGTACACCGTGACCCGTTCCCTCTGGCACAGCGAGCCCGTCGACTCCCTCTTCCCGCGCACCCTCAAGGGCGACGGCGCCGGTCCGGGAGCCACCGACCGGGTCTGGACCAGGGTCGCCGTCGCGGGCGACAGCGGGTGCGAAGCAGGACTGGATCCGCTGCTGCTCAAGACGCTCGGCCCGGTCGGCTGCGAACGCCTGGTGCGCGCCACCTACACCGACGCCACACACAGCAGCGTCACCACCGTCGGCATGGTCTTCACCGAGGCCGGCACCGAGGCGATGAGCGCGCTCAGCACCCGGTTCACCACCCAGCACCTCGCCGGGCGCTCCGACCTGATGCCCCGCACC
The DNA here is from genome assembly GCF_040650935.1 of Streptomyces sp. NPDC048565. Classification (NCBI taxonomy): domain Bacteria; kingdom Bacillati; phylum Actinomycetota; class Actinomycetes; order Kitasatosporales; family Streptomycetaceae; genus Streptomyces; species Streptomyces sp. NPDC048565. Next base: position 36,306 of record NZ_JBEZIH010000007.1, on the reverse strand, counting down.
TACCCGGTCAAGGACACCGTCGCCGCGGGCTTCGGCGACGGGCAGCGCGCCAGCTGGACGGTCCATGTCCTGACCGGACTGCCGGTCGTCGTCTTCGCCGTCTCCGGCTTCGCCGACGGCCGCGCGGTCGCCGAGCCGCAGCCCGCCGCCGAGGCCATGGCCGCCGGCGCCACGACCGCCCCCGCCCAGGCGGGACTCGGTCACGAGGCGAAGGGAATCGCCGACCGGGTGGAGCGCGCCCTGCGCAGGACCGTCACCGACCGCACGGAGAAGCCGGAATGACCCGCCCCCGCCGGCTGCGGGCACTCGCCGCGGTGGCCACGGCCACCGCCTTCGCGCTGCTCCCCGCCGTCCCCGCCCACGCCGACGCCATCCGCGACCAGCAGTGGGGCCTGGAGGCCCTCCACACCGACACGGCCTGGCAGACCACGAAGGGCAAGGGCATCACCGTCGCGGTCCTGGACACCGGGGTCGACGACGACCACCCCGATCTCGCGGGCCAGGTGCTCCCGGGCAAGGACCTCATCGGCTTCGGGGCGGAAGCGGGAGACCACTCCTGGGCCCTGCACGGCACCGCGATGGCCGGCATCATCGCGGGCCGCGGCAACGGCCCCGGGCGGGCCGACGGCGTGCTCGGCGTCGCCCCGGAAGCGAAGATCCTGCCCGTGCGCGTGATCCTGGAGTCCGGCGACCCGTCGCGCGCCAAGGCCCGCGAGTCGCGTGGGACGGCGCTCGCCGACGGCATCCGCTGGGCGGCCGACCAGGGCGCCGACGTCATCAACCTCTCCCTCGGCGACGACAGCGAGTCGGCCCACCCGGAACCGGGCGAGGACGCCGCGGTGCAGTACGCCCTCGGCAAGGGCGTCTCCGTCGTCGCCTCCGCCGGCAACAGCGGCGAGAAGGGTGATCGGATCTCCTACCCCGCCGCCTACCCCGGTGTGATCGCCGTCGCGGCCGTCGACAAGTACGGCACGCACGCCGCGTTCTCCACCCGTCGCTGGTACGCCACCGTCAGCGCGCCCGGCGTCGACATCGTCGTGGCCAACCCCGACCGGCAGTACTACATCGAGTGGGGCACGTCCGCCGCGTCCGCGTTCGTCTCCGGGGCCGTGGCCCTCGTGCGCGCCGCGCACCCGGGACTCTCGCCGGACCAGGTCAAGACCCTGCTCGCGGACACCGCGGGCAACGCCCCGTCGGGCGGCCGTGACGACGCCAGGGGCTACGGACTGGTCGACCCGGCCGCCGCGATCGAGGCCGGGGCGAAGCTGAGCCCCGGGGGTCTGAGGGCGGAGTCAGCGAAGGCCGGCTACCGCAAGGAGTACTTCGGCTCCGGCCCCGCCCCGCAGGCGGACGACGGAGAACCGGCCGGCTGGCTGGCCCCGACCGCGGGCGGCCTCGGAGCCGCGCTCCTCGCCCTGGCCGTGGTGCTGTGGCGCGGCAGGAGGCCGGGCGGCAGGGGACCCGGCGGGGCCCCGCCCGGTCACGGCCCGTTCCCCGCCCGCCCTCTGCGCTGACCCTGCCCGTGCGCTGCCCCGGCCCGGCCCTTGTGCTGAGCGACCGGACCGGTCCACCCGTCTCAGCCCGGTCCGGTCACACCGACGGCCGCCTTCGCGACCGTCTCCACCAGCGCGATTCCCGCCTCCTTCGACGCGTGTCCGCGCGACAGCACCGCCACCAGCACGGTGTGCCCGCCGCTCTGCACCCGCCCGATGCTGTTGACGTCCCACAGCCCCGTCGTCGTCCGGGGCATCCAGCCGTTCTTCAGCACGGCGTCGGTGCCCGCCGCCGACACGCCCCACCGCTGGTCCGCCTCGACCTCGCCCATCAGCCCCTCCAGATACGCCCGCGAGGCCGCCGAGAGCTTCGAATCCGCCCCGGACACCGCAGCGAGCAGGCGCACCTGGTCGGCGGCCGTGGTCTGGGTCAGCCCCCATGCGTGGGAGGCCTCCGTCCCGGTCAGCCCCAGCCGTGCGTTGGCCGCGTCGAGGCCTTCCTGCCCACCGATCACCTTGAGCAGCTCGGTGGCCGATGTGTTGTCGCTGCGCTGGATCATGGCCTCCGCGTACGCCTGCTCGGCGCCGCTCAGCTGCCGGTCCTCGTCCTGCGCCTGGAGCAGCAGCGCCGCCAGGATGTCGACCTTGACGATGCTGGCGGTGTCGTACGTCCCGTCGCCGTACGCGCCGCCCGCGCCGCTCTGCGTGTCCAGCACGGCCACCGACACATCGGCGCCGTCCGCCAGGGGCGCCAGCGCGTCGGCCAGCTCCGCGTCGAGATCCACTCCGGCCTCCTCGCTCGGGCCCGCCGTGGCCGGCGGGCTCGACGCGGACGATACGGCGGCCACGGTCGCGGACGCGTCACCCGGAGGGTGACCCACCAGATACGCGCCGCCCGCGGCGGAACCGGCCGGCAGCACCGCGGCCGCGGCCACGAGACCGGACCGCGCGGTCCCGCGCGTTCTGTGACGGGACATGGCCCGGACGCCGGGCAGCCCAGCCGGCAGCAGCCTGTGCCCCACCTGTCGCCCGGGCAGGAGAACCGACCCACTACGCTCGTCGTGTGGCGCTCAAGAACATCCCGGACTCCGGTTTCTCCGACGACGACGGCACCGCCTCGCCCGAACTGACGGCGGCCCTCACGGCGTGGGCCGACGACAGGACGGCCGTCGGCCCGGTCCTGGCGGCCCTCCGCGAGGCCCGGCTGCTCGTTCCCGTCGTCGCCGTGCTCGGCGAGGTCGAGGAGGACGAGAAGGGAATGCGCCGCGAGAAGACCAGCGACATGGCCGTACCGACCCTCCAGGCCGGCGACCGGCGTGCCCTGCCCGCCTTCACCTCCACCGCCTCGCTGGCCCGCTGGGACCCGCAGGCGCGCCCCGTCGCCGTGCCTCTGCACCAGGCGCTGCAGGCCGCCGCGCACGAGAAGGCGGACACGGTGGTGCTCGACCTGGCAGGGCCCGTCGCCTTCGAGCTGACCGGGCCCGCGCTGCTCGCCCTCGCCGAGAACCGCACCAGCACCGACCCCATCGACGACCCCGCCGTCGTCGCCGCCGTACGGGACGCGGTCGCCGCCGAGCCCTCGGTGCTGCGCGCCCATCTCGGCCCCGGCCGGGCCGACGGCACCCTCGCCCTGGTCCTCACCCCCGACGCCGTCGTCGCCGACGCCGCCCGCCGGGTCGCCGACGCGCTGTCCGCCAGCGAGGTGCTGCGCGCCCGGCTGGTGCGGGGGATCGACCTGGCACTGCTGCCGGCCGGTGCCGAGGCCCCGGGCGAACCGCTGTTCAGCCGCTGACACGCACGAGCCCGCCACCTGTCGCAGGCGGCGGGCTCGGAAACCGGAAAGGCGCGAGGCGGCTAGCCGTAGACGGGACCCGTGTACTTCTCGCCCGGGCCCTTGCCGGGCTCGTCCGGTACGAGCGAGGCCTCGCGGAAGGCCAGCTGCAGCGACTTCAGGCCGTCGCGCAGCGGTGAGGCGTGGAAGGTGCTGATCTCGGTGGCGCTCGCGTCGAGCAGCCCCGCCAGGGCCTGGACCAGCTTGCGGGCCTCGTCCAGGTCCTTGTGCTGCTCGCCCTCCTCGGTCAGGCCCAGCTTCACGGCTGCCGCGCTCATCAGATTGACGGCGACGGTCACGATCACCTCGACCGCGGGAACCTCCGCGATGTCGCGGGCCATGTCGTCGAAGCCGGGGTTCTCGGTGCTGGGAGTGGTCGCGTCGCTCATGCCCCACACGATAAGGCCACGTGGGCACGGCTCCTCCTGCGGGAGCCGTCCGGGCAGCGGGTTCGCAGCAGCCCCGGGGAGCTGCTAACCTTGTGTAACGACCGGCCGGACATCTATGTGCTCGGCCCACAAGTGGAGGCTCCGATCTCCCACCTGACCGTCCTCCGGGACGGCGGGTCACCGGTCAGGTGGCAGCCATCGTTCCGTACGGACGATGGGGCCGCCCGATAGCGCCCCGCGGTTGCACGCGACGGTGTTCCGGTAGTTCCAGGAGCCCCGCCTGTGTCCCGTCCGGGGCATTTTTTCTTTCCCGGCTCGGTTGGTCACTCAACAAAAGACGTTACGCGGCTGTCCGCCAGGCGGTCGCGTGGTGCTACCGAGGAGGATCCATCAGCGCCGAGCCCCGCATCAACGACCGGATTCGCGTTCCCGAGGTGCGACTTGTCGGTCCCAGCGGCGAGCAGGTCGGGATTGTCCCGCTTGCCAAGGCCCTGGAGCTCGCACAGGAGTACGACCTCGACCTGGTCGAGGTGGCGGCGACAGCCCGTCCCCCCGTGTGCAAGCTCATGGACTACGGGAAGTTCAAGTACGAGTCGGCCATGAAGGCCCGTGAGGCGCGCAAGAACCAGGCGCACACGGTCATCAAGGAAATGAAGCTCCGGCCGAAGATCGACCCGCACGACTACGACACCAAGAAGGGTCACGTCGTCCGGTTCCTCAAGCAGGGGGACAAGGTCAAGATCACGATCATGTTCCGCGGTCGTGAGCAGTCCCGCCCCGAGCTGGGCTTCCGACTGCTCCAGCGTCTCGCTTCGGACGTCGAGGACCTCGGCTTCATCGAGTCGAACCCGAAGCAGGACGGCCGGAACATGATCATGGTTCTGGGCCCGCACAAGAAGAAGACCGAAGCCATGGCCGAAGCCCGTGAGGCCCAGGCCGCCCGCAAGGCGGAGCGTCAGGGCTATGCCCCCGACGCCGAGTCCGAGGGTGAGACCGCTGAGGCCCCGGCCGCAGCGGCCGAGGCTCCGGCCGAGACACCTTCCGAGGCGTGACCTCCGGGGGCCGCCACCCAGGCGCCCCCGGGTCCCTCGGAAGCCACCCAAAGATCTGACGCCCCCGCAGTCCGGTGCCCGCACCGATGGGGGGCGCCACTGACGAGGAGAGAACGGCGCGATGCCGAAGAACAAGACGCACAGCGGTGCCAGCAAGCGCTTCAAGATCACGGGCTCCGGCAAGGTGCTGCGCGAGAAGGCCGGCAAGCGCCACCTGCTCGAGCACAAGTCCTCGAAGAAGACCCGCTCGCTGACCGGCACGGTCGTCGTGGCTCCGGCCGACGCCAAGAAGGTCAAGAAGCTTCTCGGCAAGTGAGGCGCGGCCTCCGGCTCACCCCGGAGGCGCGACCTCGATCCGACCGGGACCAATTCGTTTCCGGGCCGGGTGAGTCCTCAAGGCGACCACCCGACCCCGCTGCAAGGAGTTAAAAGTGGCACGCGTCAAGCGGGCGGTAAACGCCCACAAGAAGCGCCGGGCGATCCTCGAGGCGGCCAGCGGTTACCGCGGTCAGCGTTCGCGCCTGTACCGCAAGGCCAAGGAGCAGGTCACCCACTCCCTGGTCTACAACTACAACGACCGCAAGAAGCGCAAGGGCGACTTCCGTCAGCTCTGGATCCAGCGCATCAACGCGGCCGCCCGCCAGAACGGCATGACGTACAACCGCCTCATCCAGGGTCTGAAGGCCGCCAACATCGAGGTGGACCGCAAGATCCTGGCCGAGCTCGCGGTCAACGACGCCAACGCGTTCGCCGCTCTCGTCGAGGTCGCCCAGAAGGCCCTCCCGAGCGACGTCAACGCCCCGAAGGCCGCCTGACCCAGGCAGTACTTCCCGTCGTCCCAGCGATGTGAGCCGGACCCGCAGGCGTGAGCCGTCTGCGGGTCCGGTGCGTTGCAGCACGTGTCGCGTACGCAGTCAGCCGTACGCGGAGAAACGTACGCAGAGAAGCTGACTTACGCAGAGAGGCTCGCCGCCGACCATGGGCACCCCCGAACTGATCTCCGCGCGGTCGCCGCGAATCGCCGCCGCACGCCGGCTGGCCAGGCGTAATTTCCGCGGCAAGGAGCGCAGGTTCATCGCCGAGGGGCCGCAGGCCGTGCGGGAGGCGGCCGGGCACCGTGGCGGCGACGGCGAGCCGACGCTGACCGAGCTCTTCGCCACCGCCGAAGCGGCCGACCGCTACGACGGCATCGTCGACGCCGCCCTGGCCGCGGGCGCCCGGGTGCACCTCGCGGACGCCGAGGTGCTCGCCGACGTCTCGCAGACCGTCACCCCGCAGGGCCTGATCGGCGTCTGCCGCTTCCTGGACTCGCCCTTCGAGGACATCCTCGCGGCGAGGCCCACCCTGGTCGCCGTACTCGCCCATGTACGCGACCCCGGGAACGCGGGCACGGTGCTGCGCTGCGCGGACGCCGCGGGAGCCGACGCGGTCGTGCTCACCGACGCCTCCGTGGACCTCTACAACCCCAAGTCGGTCCGTGCCTCCGTCGGCTCCCTCTTCCATCTGCCGGTCGCCGTGGGCGTACCCGTGGAGCAGGCGGTGCAGGGGCTCCGCGACGCAGGCGTGCGCATCCTGGCGGCCGACGGCGCGGGCGAGGACGACCTCGACGACGAGCTCGACGCGGGCACCATGGGCGGGCCCACCGCCTGGGTGTTCGGCAACGAGGCATGGGGCCTACCCGAGGAGACGCGCGCCCTGGCCGACGCCGTGGTCCGGGTCCCGATCCACGGAAAGGCCGAGAGCCTCAACCTCGCCACCGCCGCCGCCGTGTGCCTCTACGCCTCCGCACGGGCCCAGCGCCCCCCGCGGGCCGGCTGATCCCGGGCCGCGGCCGGCCGACACCGATCGATACGGGCCACACCCCGCAGGCAGCCGCCCTGAGGGTGTCGCCGGGCGCCCGGCGCCTAGTAGGGTGACGAACTCGGGGGCCCACTGCACCGGTTCGAGAGGTGGGGTACGGGAAGATGGCTGTCGGCATGAGCAGGCCGCGAGCGACACACACGGCCGCCGTGCGCGCCCTTTCCGACGCGGCAGGCTCCGAAGCGGCACGTGTGAGCCCGGCCGACAGGGACCCCGCGACGGGCATCGGCCCGGACGACCTGCCCGACGGCCTCGTCGTCGCCGACGAGACCGGCACGGTCATCTGCTTCAACGCCGCCGCGGCCCGGATCACCGCCACACCCGCCGCCGCCGCGCTCGGCCGCGCCCTCGGTCAGGCGCTGCCCCTGGAGGACCTCAAAGGGCGACGCTGGTGGGAGCTGACCGACCCGTACGGCGGTCTCGCCACCCGGGTCGGACAGCCCGAGCGGAATCTCCTGCTCCCCGGCGGCCGTGAGGTCCTGGTGTCCGCCAGGTACGTACGCGAGAGCCCCACAGGCCCGGTCAGGCGGCTCGTCGTCTCGCTGCGCGGCACCGAGGCCCGCCGGCGTTCCGAGCGCAGCGATGCCGAGCTGATCGCCACCGTCGCCCATGAGCTGCGCTCCCCGCTGACCTCCGTCAAGGGGTTCACCGCGACGCTGCTGGCCAAGTGGGAGAGGTTCACCGACGACCAGAAGCGGCTGATGCTGGAGACCGTCGACGCCGACGCCAACCGCGTCACCCGCCTCATCGCCGAGCTGCTCGACATCTCCCGCATCGACTCCGGCCGACTGGAGCTGCGCCGCCAGCCCGTGGACATCTCCGCGGCCGTCGAACGCCACATCCAGGCGCTCACCGCGAACGGCCAGGCACCCGAGCGCTTCCTCGTGCTCACCCGCCGGCCGCTGCCCGCGCTGTGGGCCGACCCGGACAAGGTCGACCAGGTCCTGGGCAACCTCCTGGAAAACGCGGTGCGGCACGGCGAGGGAACCGTCACCATCGATATCGCCCCTGCGTCCGCACCGGGCAAGAACGACGAGAGCGGAACGGCAGTCACCGTGAGCGACGAAGGTCCCGGCATCCCCGAGGAGTCGATGGGCCGCGTCTTCACCCGCTTCTGGCGGGGAAGCAAGCGCGGCGGGACCGGCCTCGGCCTGTATATCGTCAAGGGCATCGTCGAGGCGCACGGCGGCACGATCACCGTCGCCAGGGCGCCCGGCGGCGGCGCCGAGTTCCGATTTATCCTGCCCGTGAGCACGCCGGCCTACCTGGTCTGAGCGCCCACGGGCTTCTTCGTCCGCCGGCGGCCCGTAGACTCGACTTTTGGCACCTTTGCGTCCTCAGTCGTCGAACCAGGGTCGCCACCAGCCAATCGGAAGCACGGGAAGAGATGTCGGCACCGAACAAGTCGTACGACCCAGTCGAGGTCGAGGCACTGAAACCGGAAGAGATCGAGCGTCTGCGGGACGAGGCGTTCGCCGCCTTCGCCGCCGCGGGCGACCTCGAAGCGCTCGCCCAGGCGAAGACCGCGCACACCGGTGGTACCTCGCCCCTGTCGCTCGCCAACCGGGAGATCGGCGCCCTGCCGCCGCAGGCCAAGGCCGAGGCGGGCAAGCGCGTGGGCCAGGCCCGCGGCGCCGTCTCCAAGGCACTGGCCGCCCGCCAGGCCGAGCTGGAGGCCGAGCGTGACGCCCGGGTGCTCGTCGAGGAGGCGGTGGACGTCACGCTGCCCTACGACCGCACCCCCGCAGGTGCGCGCCACCCCCTGACGACCATCATGGAGCGCGTCGCCGACGTCTTCGTCGCCATGGGCTACGAGATCGCCGAGGGCCCCGAGGCCGAGGCGGAGTGGTTCAACTTCGACGCCCTGAACTTCGTGCCCGACCACCCGGCGCGCCAGATGCAGGACACCTTCTTCGTCCAGGGCGCCGACGGCGCGAAGAGCGACGAGTCCGGTGTCGTGCTGCGTACGCACACCTCGCCCGTCCAGGCGCGCTCGCTGCTCAGCCGTAAGCCCCCCGTCTACGTGGTCTGCCCCGGCCGGGTCTACCGCACCGACGAGCTCGACGCCACGCACACCCCGGTCTTCCACCAGATCGAGCTGCTCGCCGTCGACGAGGGCCTCACCATGGCCGACCTCAAGGGCACCCTCGACCACATGGTCCAGGCGCTCTTCGGGCCGGACATGAAGACCCGGCTCCGGCCGAACTTCTTCCCGTTCACCGAGCCGTCCGCCGAGATGGACATGGTCTGCTACGTCTGCCGCGGCGAGTCCGTCGGCAACCCGGACCGCCCCTGCCGCACCTGCGGCAGCGAGGGCTGGATCGAGCTCGGCGGTTGCGGCATGGTCAACCCGAAGGTGCTCGTCGCCTGCGGCGTCGACCCCGAGAAGTACAGCGGATTCGCCTTCGGGTTCGGTATCGAGCGGATGCTGATGTTCCGCCACAACGTAGAGGACATGCGAGACATGGTCGAGGGTGACGTCCGGTTCACCCGGCCGTTCGGGATGGAGATCTGATGCGCGTCCCGCTTTCCTGGCTGCGGGAATACGTCGACCTGCCGGCGACGGAGACCGGCCGTGACGTACAGGCCAAGCTCGTCTCCGTCGGCCTGGAGGTCGAGACCGTCGAGCAGACCGGCGCAGGGCTCAAGGGCCCCCTGGTCGTCGGAAAGGTCCTGACCATCGAGGAGCTGGAGGGCTTCAAGAAGCCCATCCGCTTCTGCACCGTCGACGTCGGCACGGCCAACGGCACGGGTGAGCCGCAGGAGATCGTCTGCGGCGCCCGTAACTTCTCCGTCGGCGACAAGGTCGTCGTGGTCCTCCCCGGCGCCGTGCTGCCCGGTGACTTCGCGATCGCCGCGCGCAAGACGTACGGCAAGACCTCGCACGGCATGATCTGCTCGACCGACGAGCTGGGCATGGGCGATGACGGCACGCACGGCATCATCGTGCTGCCGCCGGAGTACGAGCCCGGCACGGACGCGATCGAGCTCCTCGAGCTCGTCGACGAGGTCCTGGACATCGCCGTCACGCCCGACCGGGGCTACTGCCTCTCGATGCGCGGCGTCGCCCGCGAGACCGCAATCGCCTACGGCCTGCCGCTGCGCGACCCGGCGCTCCTGGACGTCCCCCCGCCCAACGCCCACGGCTATCCGGTGAAGGTGTCCGACCCCATCGGATGCGGCAACTTCACCGCGCGTACGGTCACCGGTCTCCGGCCCGAGGCGCGCTCCCCGATCTGGATGCAGCGCAGGCTGCAGAAGGCCGGGATGCGCACCGTCTCGCTCGCCGTCGACATCACCAACTACGTGATGCTGGAGCTCGGCCAGCCGCTCCACGCCTACGACCGCACCCGCGTCCAGGGGACGATCGGGGTGCGCCGCGCCGAGCAGGGCGAGAAGCTCACCACGCTCGACGGCGCCAAGCGCGTCCTGGACGCCCAGGACCTGGTCATCACCGACGACCGCGGGCCGATCGGCCTCGCGGGCGTCATGGGCGGTGCCGACACCGAGATCGCCGACCACGCCGAGGACACCGGGACCACCGAGGTCGTCATCGAGGCCGCGCACTTCGACGCGATCTCCATCGCCAGGACCGCGCGCCGCCACAAGCTGGCCTCCGAGGCGTCCAAGCGCTTCGAGCGCGGTGTCGACCCGCAGGCCGCATCCGCTGCCGCGCAGCGCACGGTCGACCTGCTGGTCCTCCTCGCGGGAGGCACGGCAGAGGCCGGCGTCACGGAGATCACCGCCCCGTCCGCGCCGCGCTCCATCGCGATGCCCGCGAACCACCCCGACCGGGTGGCCGGTGTCGCGTACGGCCGTGAGACCGTGGTGCGCCGCCTCCAGCAGGTCGGCTGCGACGTCTACGGGCAGGACGAGCTGATCGTCACGGTGCCGTCCTGGCGCCCCGACCTCGCCGAGCCGAACGACCTGGCCGAGGAGGTCATCCGGCTGGAGGGGTACGAGAACCTCCCGTCGACCCTGCCGACGCCGCCGTCAGGCCGCGGGCTCACCGACCGCCAGCGGCTGCACCGCCGCATCGGCCGCGCGCTCGCCGGCGCCGGATACGTCGAGGCGCTCAGCTACCCGTTCATCGGCGACGCCGTCCTCGACCAGCTCGGTCTGGAGAAGGACGACGCCCGCCGCCGTACGGTCACCCTCGTCAACCCGCTCTCCGACGAGGAGCCCGCGCTGCGCACCACGCTGCTGCCCGGTCTGCTCGGCGCACTGCGGCGCAACGACGGCCGTGGCAGCCACGACCTGGCGCTCTTCGAGACGGGCCTGGTGTTCAGGCCCACAGGTCAGGAGACCAAGGCCGTACGGCTGCCCGTCGACCGCAGGCCCACCGACGAGGAGATCGCCGGTCTCGACGCGGCGCTGCCGCGTCAGCCGCGCCGCGCCGCCGTCGCCCTCGCGGGCGCCCGCGAGCAGGCCGGCTGGTGGGGCAAGGGCCGCCCGGCCGACTGGGCGGACTCCGTCGAGGCCGCGCGCACCATCGCGCGTGAGGCGGGCGTCGAGGTGACGGTCCGCGCCGACCGTCACGCACCGTGGCACCCCGGCCGCTGCGCCGCGCTGTACGTCACGGTCGACGGCGAGGAGACCCTCTTCGGACACGCGGGCGAACTCCACCCGCGTGTCGTCAAGGAGCTCCACCTGCCCGAGCGGACCTGCGCCATGGAGGTCGAGCTCGACGTCCTGGAGAAGGCCGTCGACGGTCAGCTCCAGGCGCCCCGTATCTCCACCTTCCCGGTGGCGACCCAGGACGTCGCGCTCGTCGTCGCGTCGGACGTGCCTGCCGAGGCGGTGGAGAAGGCGCTGCGCGAAGGCGCGGGCAGCCTGCTCGAATCGCTGCGGCTGTTCGACGTGTTCACCGGCGAGCAGATCGGTGAGGGCAACAAGTCCCTGGCGTACGCGCTGCGGTTCCGTGCCCCGGACCGCACGCTGACCGTGGAGGAGGCCTCCGCGGCCCGCGACACCGCGGTCGCCCTGGCCACCGAGCGCACGGGCGCGGTGCTGCGCGGCGCATAGGGACTGCCGCGGTGAGAAGGGGCGTATCCGGCCACCGGATACGCCCCTTCTGCTCTCGCCGGACGGCCAAGGGGACCGCACAGGGGGCGGTGCTGCCGTCGGGGCAGCGCGGGCTGTGCGATCCGGCGCCGCCCGTCCTGCCTCGGAGTGTCGGGCAGGCCGGCAGAACGAACGGCGCGGGTGTGGGTCGTCGAACTGTTACGAGGGGGAGCCGACGACCCGGCCGCCTCTTGCGAGGCACTCATTCAACCGAGCGGCGCCCCGGCGCGCGAGAGCGCACAGCAGGATGGTTCGGGCATTTTGTTCACACCCCGTGTGAAACGTGCTCCACTAGGCTCATTGCGACACGCACATGGGGGGGCAATGGAGCCCAACGTCCTGCTCGAATCCCTGATCGACGAGGCGGGAGTGTCCCGTGCCGGGCTGGCCGGCCATGTCAACCAGGCCGGCCGCGCCCGGGGGCTGTGCCTGCGCTACGAGCACACGGCGGTCGCCCGGTGGCTCAAGGGGCAGCGTCCGCGCGGGCAGGTCCCCGACCTGATCTGCGAGGTCCTCGCGGGCCGCCTCGACCGGCCCGTCACGCTCGACGACATCGGCATGGGCATCGCCGGGGCGCACACGGCGCCCGAGGCCGCCGGCCTCTCCGGGTTCGTCGAGCACGCGACGGCCCTGTGGCGCTCCGACGAACAGCAGCGCCCCCACCTCACCACCGCTCGGGCCGTCACGGGCACGACAGCGGTGATGCCGGTCTGGGAGTGGGAGAACCCTCCCGAGGACACCGATGTCTCACGGCCGGGGCCGTCCCGCGTGAGCATGGCGGACATAGCGATGCTGCGTGCGGCCCGGGCACACTACGAACAGATGTACCGGAAGGCGGGCGGGATCGCGACCAGGTCCCGCATCGTCGGCTTCCTCAACTCCGAGGCCGCGCCGCTGCTGCGCGGTGGGTACAGCGATGCGACGGGCCGTCAGCTCCACCGTGCGACCGCGGGCCTGGTGGCCGTCGCGGGCATCTGCGCGTACGACTCCGACGCCCATGGACTGGCCCAGCGCTACTTCCACCAGTCTCTGCGTCTGGCCAAGGCCAGCGGGGACCGGGGACTCGGCGGCTATGTGATCGCGCTGCTCGTGAACCAGTCGCTGTACCTGGCCGAATTCCGACGGTCGGTGGCCTTCGCGGAGGCGGCGCTGCGCGCGGCGGGCCCGCACATCACCCCGGCACTGGCCACCGATCTGCACGCGATGCAGGCCAAGGCCTACGCGCAGCTCGGCGACCACCGCAGCGCCCTGGAGTGCATCCGTCGTGCCGAGGCCGAGGCGGGCCGTATCCGCAGCGGAGGCGAACCGGACGAGACGGGGTACGTCCAGCCGGGACTGGTCAACGTCCAGGTGGCGGAGGCGCTGCTGCGGCTCGGGGATCTCGCCGGCGCCCGGGAGCACGCGGCTGCGGCCGTACGCTCCCCGGCGCACGATCGCGGGACCGTGCACCGGCTCGCCATGCTCACCCACCTCGAACTGTTCCAGGGCGAGGCGGACCGGGCGGCCCGCACGGCCTCGGAAATGGCGGAACGCGCCCGGGGCATGGAGTCCCAGCGGCTCCGGGACCGGCTGCGTTCCGTGTGGAAACACCTGGACGCGAGCGGCAGCGCCGAGGCGCGAGCGGCGGCCGGACTCATCGAGGGGGCGCTGCGCGTGCCTCTGTGAGCCGCGTCCGAGCCTCGTCCGAAACGCCTCCACGCGTTCCCCCACGGGGCGGACCCTGCTCCGATGTTGCCATCGACCAGTCGGAAGGTGGCAGAACTGTGCAGTGGACGAACTTGAGCGAACAGACCGTATATGAGAACCGCTGGTTCCGGGTCAATCTGGCGGATGTCGTTCTCCCCGGCGGCCGGCATCTCGACCACTTCCTCATCCGGCTCAGGGCGGTCGCCGCCGCGACCGTCGTCAACGAGGCCAACGAGGTCCTGCTCCTGTGGCGGCACCGCTTCATCACCGACAGCTGGGGCTGGGAGCTCGCCGCAGGCGTGGTCGAGGACGGTGAGGACATCGCCGCCGCCGCGGCACGGGAGATGGAGGAGGAGACCGGCTGGCGTCCCGGTGAGCTCTGCCCGCTGATGACCGTGGAGCCGGCCAACGGCCTCGTCGATGCCAGGCACCATCTGTTCTGGTCCAGGGAGGCGACGTACACCGGTCATCCCGCGGACGACTTCGAGTCCTCGCGCCGCGAGTGGGTGCCGCTCAAGCTGGTGCCCGACATGGTCGCGCGCGGTGAGATACCGGCGGCGAGCATGGCGGCGGGTCTGCTGATGCTCCACCACATGCGGCTGGGCTGAGCGCCCATGGCGGTGCGGCGGCCCGGCCGGGAGGATCAGGCCGTGGATCGCTGTCGCGCGGGGGAAGGAGAAGCCGACCGGCCGCGTAACGGTGGCGTGCACGGATGCCGTCGCGAACCCGGCCCGAAAGGGTCAGCGGGTACCCTGACCCGCCGAGCCGAAAGGAGCTGCTCCACGATGGCGCAGCCCGTTCTGCCCAGGAGCCCATGGTTCCGCACGTTTCACCCGCGCCCCGACGCCCGGTTCACCCTCGTGTGCCTGCCGTACGCCGGAGGGTCCGCGAGCGCCTTCTTCTCGCTGTCGGAACGCCTGCCCGCCGACATCGAGATCCTCGCCGCGCAGTACCCGGGACGTCAGGACCGGGTACGCGAGCCCTGCCTCGAGACGGTGCCGGACATCGCCCGAGGGGCGTTCGAGGAGCTGAGAGCGCTCGTCGCGGGCCGCCCCTTCGCCCTCTTCGGACACAGCATGGGCGGCGCTGTCGCCTTCGAGCTGGCCCGGTATCTCGAACGTGAGGGCCCTGCCGCGCCCAGCGCTCTGTTCGTCTCCGGCCGCCGCGCCCCGTCGATCGCCGGCGATCGTGGCATACGGTTCCTCGACGACGACGGCATCGTCGAGGAACTCCGGCAGCTGGAGGGCACCGACAGCCGGGTCCTCGACGAGCCCGAACTCCTGCGGCTCATCCTGCCGACGGTGCGCGCCGACTACGGCGCTGCCGAGACATACCACACCGGAGCCGACGCCCTGGTGGCCGGCCCGGTGGTGGCGCTCGCGGGGGACCGGGACCCCCATGTCACGCTCGACGAGGCGGCCGCCTGGCGCCGACACGCCACCGGTGCCTTCGACATGAAGGTCTTTCCCGGCGGCCACTTCTTCCTGACCGACCACGAGCCGGAGATCGCCGCGCTCATCGCCGAAACTCTGCGCGCCGGCACCGGCTTGGGACCCACTCACGGCTGAGGACGGTGCGAGGGCGGAACCGGACTTCCCGACGCAGGACGACGGCCTTGCCGTCGTCCTCACACTGGTCGAACACCTCGTCGGCCGCAGGGGCGCACATCCCGGACCCGATACGGCGCTCGACGTCCACCCCGGCCCTCACGGTTCACACGTCCCACGTGACCGGGAGGCTCTTCACCCCGTGGATGTCGGACAGCTCCGTGCGCATGACGATGTCCTCGGCCGGTACGGCGAGCCGCAGTGACGGGAAGCGGGCGACCAGCGCGGGGAAGCCGACGCGCATCTCGACACGCGCCAGTTGCTGGCCCAGGCACTGGTGGATGCCGTGGCCGAAGGCCATGTGCCCGCCGTCCTGCCGCCGGAAGTCGAGCACATGCGGGTCGGTGAAGCGCTCCGGGTCACGGTTCGCCGTGTTGTAGGACAGGATGAGCGACGAGCCGGCCCTGACGGTCCGGCCGCCGAGGCGGACGTCCTCCAGCGCCGTCCGCATGAAGGTCTTGCCGACACTGAGGTACCGCAGCAGTTCCTCCACAGCCCGGTCCGTGAGCCCGGGATCGGCACGCAGCGCGGCGAGCTGCTCGGGGTGGCGCAGCAGCGCGAAGGTGCCGAGCGCCAGCATGTTCGCCGTGGTGTCGAGGCCTGCCGCGAGCAGTACCAGCGTCATGCCCTGCAACTCCTCGTCGGTGAGGTCGCTGTCGGTGAGCTCACTGAGCACGTCGTCGGTGGGGTGCGCGCGCTTCGCGGCCACCAGCTCACCCAGGAGGTGCCGGGTCGTGGTGTAGGCGGCGACCGCTTCCTCGTCCTGCGCCTCGGCGTCCATGAACGACTCGAACTGGGTCTGGAAGAAGGCCCGGTCGGAGTGCGGTACGCCGAGAAGCTCACAGATCATCATGGCCGGGACCGGCTTGGCGAACGCGCTCACGAGATCCGCGGGAGGGCCGGACTCCTCCATGGCATCCAGGTGTTCGGCGGTGATCTGCTCCACGCGCTCGGTGAGCTGCCGCATCCTACGCACGGTGAACTTGCCCATCAGCGGCCTGCGGTAGCGGCTGTGCTGCGGGTCGTCCATGAGGAGGAACTCGCCCAGCGGCACCGGAGGCAGTTCCAGGCCGCCGTAGTCGACGGTCGGATGACGCATGAATTCCCGCCGGGAACTGAACCGTGGGTCGGAAAGCACCGACTTGATCAGGTCGTACCCCGTGACCAGCCAGCCGACGTGTCCGCCGGGGAACGTGTAGCGGCTGAGAGGGCCGTGGCGCCGGGCTTCGAGCAGCTCCGTCGGAGGGTCGAAGGGGCAGCCGGGTTGCCGCGCCGTGGGCAGTGTGGAGACGGTGTGCAACGGGTCACCCATGACCCTTCCTCATCTCGCGAGAGAACGAATTCGACAAAGCCCGGAAGATACGGCTCGTGGAAAGTGGATATCAACAGACGACCCGCATCGGGACGGGCGGGGGATACAAACCTCCACCCGCCCCGCACGCCTTTCTACCCGGCGGGGCCGCAGACTGTCCACCCCTGACCCCTCTCATTCCCGACGCCGTGCCCGAGACGTATATGCGACCTCAGGTACTCAATATCTGATGCTGCTTGTCGCGCTGGGGGTGAAAAGGGATTCCGTGCCGTAACGGCGGAGCTCGCCGATGCCCGCTGCGGTCCGGGCCCGGTGATGATGAGAGGGGCTCCACGAAGTTCGCGGCCGGCCGGTCACCCGACGAGTAGGCGGTTCACTGCATGCTTCTGAACAGTTTTGACGAGTGGTCGCGACTGCGTGAGGTCGTCGTCGGATCCGCCGAGAACTACGTCTCGCACGAGCGGGAACTCTCGTTCGACCTCTTCTTCCACGACAACCTCGCTCAGGACAACCCCGGCCGGTCCGAGTGGTACTACCCCCGGCTTTCCGTGCGGAGCGAGGAGTCCGACCGGGAGCGGCTGCCGGTGGCGCGGCGCTATGTCGACGAGCTGAACGAGGACCTCGAAGGGCTGGCCGACACCCTGCGGGGCCTGGGTGTCACCGTTCACCGTCCCCGCGCCCTGCCCGCCGGGACCGCCGAGGTCACCACGCCGGCCTGGTCAGCCTCCGTCGTGCCGCCGCTCAACATCCGCGACAACACGCTCGTCCTCGGTGACGAGATCATCGAGACACCACCCATGATCCGATCCCGCTACTTCGAGACCCAGTTGCTGAAACCGCTGTTCCAGGAGTACTTCCGGCGTGGCTGCCGCTGGACCACCATGCCCCGCCCGCTGATGACGGACGCTTCCTTCGACCTGTCCTATGTGCGAACCGCGACCGTCGGCGGACCGACCGAGCCCATCGGGGAGCCCCGGCCCTCGCCCTGGGACGTCGGTACGGAGATGATGTTCGACGCTGCCCAGTGCCTCCGGCTCGGCCGGGACATCGTCGCGAACGTCTCGACGGAGAACCACGAACTCGCTGTCACGTGGCTGGAGCGCCACCTGGAGGGCCGCTTCCGTATCCATCGGGTCCACCGGCTGAGCGACAGCCACATCGACAGTATGGTGCTCGCCCTGCGCCCCGGCCTGCTGCTCGTTCGCTCGGAGGCGGTCGCCGACGCCCTGCCGCCCGCTCTGCGCCGCTGGGACCGGATCGTCGCCCCCACCCCCACGCAGAACAGCTTCCCGCGGTACGACGACGACGCGCTCATTCTGACCAGCCCCTTCATCGACCTGAACGTACTGTCCGTCGACCCGGAGACCGTCCTGGTCAACGAGTCGAGCCCGGAGCTGATCCGGACTCTGGAGCAGGCGAAGTTCACCGTCGTGCCGGTGCGCCACCGGCACCGCCGCCTCTTCGGTGGCGGGTTCCACTGCTTCACCCTCGACACCGTGCGGGACGGCGGGCCGGAGGACTACCTCGGCTGAGCCGCGGGCCCGCCGGACCCGTCGGCCGCCCCGCCTTTTTGCGTACCGGGAGAAGCGGTGCGTCACGGTGCGGCGAAACTTATCGCCCGGGATGTAACGGCGGAGTTCGCCGATGGTCACGCATGCGCCGGGTGAAAGCGTGGGACGCTCGCGGGGCGTGCTGCTCATATTCTTTCGGAACCGGAATTCAGGGGAACGTGCGCAGGTGTTCGTTCTGTTTATCCGCGACTTCTTGCAGGGATTTCGGGTATCGGGAACCCGGATAATCCGGGTAATCCAGCAAATCTAGGGAGACGCACTCATGAGGGCAGCGGACGGCCCGGACTCGGCGCTCGCCATCGTCGGCGTCTCGTGTCGCTTTGCCGGGGCGGAGAACCCGGACGAGCTGTGGCGGATGCTGGCCTCGGGCGGGAGCGGTGTCGGCGAGGTGCCGCCCGGGCGCTGGACGGGAGCCGCAGCCGGACAGACTCCTCGCGGCGGTGCCTATCTGGAGCGCGTCGACGAGTTCGACGCCGCGTTCTTCGGAATCTCGCCCCGGGAGGCCCCGTTCGTGGACCCCCAGCAGCGGCTCGCCCTCGAACTGGGCTGGGAGGCGCTGGAGGACGCCCGGATCACGCCGGACCGGATCCGCGGCACCCGGCTCGGCATATTCGTCGGCGTCACCGGCGACGACTACGCCCAAATCCTCTCCCCGCACGTCCAGAGGCTCGCTACGCAGCACGCGTTCACCGGCGTGCAGCGCGGTGTGCTCGCCAACCGGCTGTCCGCCTTCCTCGGTGCCCGCGGACCGAGTATCACCGTCGACTCCGCGCAGTCCTCCTCCCTGGTCGCACTCCATCTCGCCGGTGCGAGCCTGCGCGCGGGCGAGTCCGACGCCGCCCTGGTCTGCGGAGTCAATCTCCATCTGCTGCCGCAGAGCGTGCTGCTCGCCGCTCGCCTCGGTGCGTTGTCCCCCGGCGGTCGTTGCTACACCTTCGACGAGCGCGCCGACGGCTACGTACCGGGCGAGGGCGGTGGCGCCGTCATCCTGAAGCGCCTCGACACCGCACTCGTCGACGGCGACCGCATCCTGTGCCTGGTCCGCGGCAGCGCGACCAACAACGACTACGCCGGAGCGACCCTGACGGCCCCGACCGGCGAGGCCCAGTCCGATGTGCTCACGTCCGCCTACCGGAGCGCCGGCATCGAGCCCGGGGCCGTCGGCTACGTCGAACTGCACGGCACCGGCACGCCCACCGGGGACCCCGTCGAGGCCGCCGCACTGGGTGATGCCCTCGGCCGTCACCGCCCGGCTGACCGGCCCCTGGCCGTCGGCTCGGTGAAGACCAACATCGGCCACCTCAGCGGGGCCGCCGGAATAGCCGGTCTCATCAAGGTCGTCCTCTGCCTCAAGCATCGCCGACTGCCCTCCAGCCTCAACTTCGAGAGGCCCAACCCTCGCATCCCCTTCGAGGAACTGAACATTCGTGTGCAGCGGGGACTGGGTCCGTGGCCCGGCAGCGCCACAGGGCCCGATGGCGAGGACGGCGAACTCGTGGCCGGCGTCAGCTCCTTCGGCATGGGCGGCACCAACTGCCACGTGGTCCTGTCCGACTGGAGCCCCCGCCCGGTCGCACCGGCAGACCCGCCGGCATCTCTTCCCGAAGTGCCGTGGCTGTTGTCCGGACGCAGCGAGGCCGCCCTGCGTGATGCCGCGTCCCGGCTGGCAGGCAGCGGCGCGGTCGACGACACGGAAGCGTCAGCGGCGGATGTCGCATGGTCCCTCGCAGCGTCCCGCAAGGGCTTCGAGCGGCGGGCGGCCGTCGTGGCGCCCTCGCACGAAGAACTGCTGACCGCGGTACGCGGACTCGCCGACGGGGCCCCCGGGCCCGATGTCCTGCTGTCCGGCCCGGCGATGCCGGCCACGGTGGGAGTGGTGTTCTCGGGCCGGGCCCCGAGGCCCGGAGGCGCGGGCCTGGCCCTGTCCGCCTTCCCCGTGTTCGCCGAGGCGCTGGCGGAGGTGTGCGAAGCCTTCGACGCGGTCGCCGCGGAGGTCGCCGACACGATCGGTCTGCCGCCTGGGGCGAGGACGCGGCTCGGGCTTGAGGACGGGGTGTTCGGCGCGACGCTGCGTCGGACCATGACCGGAGAGGCCGGCGTGGAGCCGGAGCCGGAGCCGGAGACGGAGAGCGGTGGCCGGGCGCAGGCCGGAGCCTTCGCGTTCGGCGTGGCCTCGTGGCGGCTGCTGGCGTCGTGGGGTCTCAGGCCGTCGGTACTGGTGGGGCACGAGGTGGGCGAGCTGGCGGCCGCGCATGTATCGGGCGTGTGGTCGCTGCGGGACGCGGCCCGGGTGGTGCTGGCGCGCGCCTGGCTGAGCGAGACCTCGTCGGCCGACGGGGCGGAGGCCTACCGCAGGGTGCTGTCCTCCGCTGAGTCCGACGTCCCGCGGCTGCCCTTGGTGTCGACGACGCTGGGAGGCCCGACGGAACCCGCACGGCTCCAGGACCCGGAGCACTGGGTGCGACAGGTGCGTGAGACGGCTCCGTGCGCCGACGGCCTGGCTGCGCTGTTGCGGGACAGCGACGTGTCGGCCTTCGTGGAGATCGGCCCGGACGCGGATCTCATCTCGTTGGCCGAGGGTGCGGATACCGAGACCCTGCCCGCCGTCATCTCGTTGGTCGAAGAGGCCGGAAACCGCGTATCGGTCAGGTCCCTGGCGGAGCTCTGGGTGGCGGGCGTCGATGTCGACTGGACCCCTCTGCTGGGTGGCGCCCGAGGTGTCGACCTGCCGACCTACCCTTTCCAGCGCCGTCGCTTCTGGCTCGACGCCGGGCCGGCACCGGCCACCACGGAGGTACCCGACACCGCGGCGACCAGCGGCACGCACACCGCGAGCATCGGCCGTGAGGAGTTCACCCGGCTGACCGCGCTCACCGGACCGAAACGAACGGCGGCTCTGCGCACCTTCGTCTGCGAGCAGGCGGCCCTCGTCATGCGGGACACGAGCCCGGTCGACCCGGCGCTCACCTTCAAGGATCTCGGTTTCGACTCCGTCATGATCGAGGAACTAGGCAGGACTCTCGCGGTGCGCACGGGACTGCCCCTGAGGGCGAGCACGGTGTTCGACCACCCCACGCCCCAGGCCCTGGCCGCGCACATCGACGTCTCACGCGCCGCCGTCGACCGGCCCACCGGTCCGCGGGACGGGTCCCACGAGCCCCTCACGTCCCGGGAACCCGCCACCGCACTGGCAGCGCGCGCGAAGTCGCCACGCCTGACGGCCACAACCCCGGACCACCCGGGCTCCACGACGCCCGACACCCGTCCCGACGACGAGACGGCCGGCCCGGCACACGAGCAGGACAAGCGCCTGCGGCACACCGACGACGAACCCGTCGCCGTAGTCGGCATGGCCTGCCGCTACCCCGGCGGAGTCGTCTCGGCGGACGATCTCTGGCGTCTCGCCGCCGACGGCGCACACGCTGCCACGACCTGGCCCACGGACCGAGGCTGGGTCTCGCACGGGACGGACACGGGTGAGACCGGACCCGGTGGCGGATTCCTCGACGGGGCGGCGGACTTCGACGCGGACTTCTTCGGGATATCGCCGCGTGAGGCGTTGACGATGGACCCGCAGCAGCGGTTGCTCCTCGAGACCTCCTGGGAAGCCCTCGAACAGGCCGGGATGGACCCGGACGGCCTGCGCCGCTCGGCCACCGGCGTCTATGTCGGCGCCACCACCCACGACTACGGCCCCCGCGCCCACCAGGCACCGGAACACCTCGCAGGCCAGATCCTCACCGGCAGTACGCCCAGCGTCCTGTCGGGCCGGGTGGCGTACACGTTGGGTTTCGAGGGTCCCGCGGTGACGGTGGACACGGCGTGCTCGTCGTCGCTGGTGGCGATACACCTGGCGGGCAGGGCGCTGCGGTCGGGCGAGTGCGACCTGGCCCTGGCCGGCGGCGTCGCCGTCATGGCGACGGACGGCATGTTCCGTGAGTTCGGCCGGCAAGGGGGGCTGGCGGCCGACGGCCGGTGCAAGCCCTTCTCGGCCGACGCCGACGGAACGGCATGGTCCGAGGGTGTGGGCGTCCTGGTGCTGGAGCGTCTGTCGGACGCCCGGCGCAACGGGCACCGGGTGTTCGCGGTCGTGCGGGGCAGTGCCATGAACCAGGACGGGGCCAGCAACGGGCTGACGGCGCCTCATGGGCCGGCACAGCAGCGGGTCATCCGGTCGGCGTTGGCGGATGCCGGGCTGGGTGCTTCGGACGTGGACGCGGTCGAGGCGCACGGCACGGGCACCGTGCTCGGGGACCCGATCGAGGCGGAGGCGTTGCTGGCGACGTACGGGCGGGGGCGTGATCCCGAGCGGCCGTTGTGGCTGGGGTCGGTGAAGTCGAACATCGGGCACACGCAGGCCGCCGCCGGTGTGGCGGGTGTCATCAAGATGGTGCAGGCGCTGCGTCACGGCACGTTGCCCGAGTCGTTGCATGCGGCTCTGCCGTCGGGGCATGTGGACTGGGCCTCTGGTGGGGTGCGGTTGTTGGCCGAGGCGCGTGAGTGGTCCGGGGTGGGGCGGGTGCGCCGGGCGGGTGTGTCCTCGTTCGGGATCAGCGGAACCAACGCCCACGTGATCCTGGAACAGGCCCCGGCCGAGGATGAGCCCGTCAGCCGTCGCGATGTGCCCTCCGTCGTGCCGTGGGTCCTCTCGGCCCGCGGTGCCGACGCGCTCCGGGACCAGGCGGAGCGCCTCGCGGCGTTCGTGGACGCCCGACCGGACGTGTCCGCCGCGGACGTGGGCCTCTCCCTCGTGTCGGGGCGGGCGGTGCATGGGCATCGTGCGGTGGTCGCGGGTGGGTCGCGGGAGGAGTTGCTCGATGGGGTGCGGGCTTTGGCCCGGGGTGTGGGTGGTGCGGGTGTGGTGCGGGTGGATGGTGCTGTGGCGCGGACGGTGTTCGTGTTCCCGGGGCAGGGGTCGCAGTGGGTGGGTATGGCGTTGGAGTTGTTGGGGGATGTTCCGGTGTTCGCGGAGCGGTTGGGGGAGTGTGCTGCGGTTCTGGAGCCGTATCTGGATGTTCCTCTGTTGGATGCGTTGGGTGATGGGGGGGTTCTGGGTCGGGTGGAGGTGGTGCAGCCCGCGTTGTGGGCTGTGATGGTGTCGTTGGCGGCGGTGTGGGAGTCGTATGGTGTGCGGCCGGCTGCGGTGGTGGGTCATTCGCAGGGTGAGATCGCTGCTGCGGTGGTGGCGGGTGCGTTGAGTCTGGAGGACGGTGCGCGGGTGGTGGCTCTGCGGAGTCGCGCGATCGCCGCCGAACTCGCCGGCCACGGCGGCATGGTCGCGGTGCAGCGCCCCCTCGCGGAGGTGGAGCAGCTGCTCCGCACGTACGAGGGCGAGGTGACGGTCGCAGCCGTGAACGGCCCGGCGTCCACCGTGGTCTCCGGCGACACCGAAGCGCTCGACGGCCTGGTGGCGGACTGCGAGCACCTCGGCATTCGGGCCCGCCGCATTCCCGTCGACTACGCCTCACATTCGGCGCAGGTGGACGCGCTGACCGACAGGATCCTCGCCGATCTGGCCCCGATCCGGGCGCGCCGGGCGCAGGTGCCGTTCTTCTCGACGGTCACCGCCGACTGGCTCGGCGACGACGTGCCGGACGCCGCCTACTGGGTGCGCAATCTCCGTCACACGGTCCGCTTCGAAGAAGCCGTACGGGAGTTGGCCGTCGACGGGTTCGACGCCTTCGTGGAATGCAGCGCCCACCCGGTGCTGGCCGGGAACGTGACGCACATACTGGAGGAAGCCGGCCGGGACGCGGCCGTGGTCGGCTCGCTGCTCCTCGGCGACGGCGGCCTGCGGCGCCTGCTGACCTCACTGGGCGCCGTCTTCACCCACGGCACTCCCGTGGACTGGTCCCAGATCTACGCCGGCACCGGTGCCCGCCACGTCACGCTGCCCTCGTACGCCTTCCAGCGAGAGCGCTTCTGGCTCGCCCCCGACACCGGCACCGGCTCCCCGGACGTCGCGGCCGCCGGACTCACCCCGGTCCGCCACCCGCTGCTCGGCGCGGCAGTGCGCACCGCCGTCGACGAGGGGCTCGTCCTGACCGGACGACTCACCGAGCAGAACCAACGGTGGCTCTACGACCACGTTGTCGGCACACTCCCGCTCCTGCCGGGAACCGCCCTGCTCGAACTGGCGGCCCAAGCCGGCGCACGGTACGGCACCCCCCACATCGAGGAACTCACCCTGCACGCCCCGCTGCCGCTGCCCGCCGCAGGCGACGCCACGGATCTCCAGATCACCGTCACCGCCGACGGCCCCGAGCGCGCCACCGCGACCGTGCACAGCCGCCCCGGATCCGATGACCGTCCGGGCACCACGGACTCCCGCGCGCCCTGGACCCACCACGCGACAGCGGCCCTCCGCACGGAGGCCCCCGCACCGGACCCCGCCGCCCCCGACTGGGCCGCGACCTGGCCGCCCCCCAGCACCACCGAGACCGACCTCACCGGCCTCTACGACGAACTGGCGGACGACGGATACGTCTACGGTCCCGCCTTCCAGCGCCTGGCCGGCCTCTGGAACGCACCCGACGGCACCGTCTACGCGGAGACACGCCCGCCCGAGCACGACGAGACCGCGTTCCCGGAGGGCGAGGGCTTCGCCCTCCATCCGGCGCTCCTCGACGCCGTCCTGCACGCCGTGGTCACCACCGGCCGCTCCGAGGGTGGACTGCGCCTGCCGTACGCCTTCAACGAGGTGTCGGTACACACCGCCGGCGCCCGCACACTGCGCGCCAGGATCACCCCCTCCGGCGGCTCCGGCGTCGCCATCGACCTCGCCGAACCGTCGGGGCGGCCGGTTGCGGACATCGGCTCTCTCATCCTGCGGCCCGCCGACACCACCCAGCTCACCGGGCCGCACGGCACGGCGGGCCGCTCCCTCTACGTCGTGGAGTGGGAACCACTGCCGCTGCCCGCCGAGGCGCGCACCACAGGCCACTGGGCCGTGCTCACCGACGACGACGCGTCACCGGTCCCCGGCGCTTTGCGGAACGCCGGCGCCGCACCCGACACCTACCGTGACCTCGACGGCCTGCGCGCCGCCCTCGACGCCGGAGCCGACGCGCCCGACGTCCTCGTGTGGACCGTGCGCGACCGGCACAGCGACACGGCCACCACTGCGTACGTCCACGCGGCCAGGGCCCTGGAGACCGCCCGCACCCTGCTCCTCGACGAGCGCCTGGCCGGCACCCGCCTCCTCACCGTCACCGAGGGAGCGGTCGGCCCGACATCCGCTGTCGGCCCGACATCCGAGGCCGGCGTCGCCGCCGCCACCGTCTGGGGCTTCCTGCGCACCGCGCACACCGAAACTCCCGGACGGTTCCTCCTGGCCGACACCGACCAGGACCCCGATTCGCTGCGACTCCTGCCCGCCGTCGCCGCGGGCGACGAACCCCAGGTCACACTGCGCGCCGGCCGGGCCCATACCCCTCGGCTCGCTCGGGTCACGGGCCCGGCCGACGACACCGCCACGCCCTTCGGACCCGACAGCACGGTCCTGCTCACCGGCGCGACCGGACATATCGGCCGCCTGATCGCCCGGCGCCTGGTCGGTGAGCACGGCGTACGCCGCCTCGTCCTCGTCAGCCGTCGCGGAGCCGAGGCCACCGGCGACCTCACGGCGGAGCTCACCGGGGCGGGCTGCGAGGTGACCACCCTCGGCTGCGATCCTTCGGACCGCGATGCCCTGAAGACCGCACTCGCGGGCATCCGCGCCGACCACACACTCACCGCGGTGGTTCACGCGGCGGGCGTCCTGGACGACGGAGTCGTCACCTCCCTGACGCCCGACCAGCTCACGACCGTGCTGCGCCCCAAGGTGGACGCCGCCTGGAACCTGCACGAACTCACCCGCGACGAGCCGCTGACCGCCTTCGTCCTCATGTCCTCGGTCTCGGGCGTCCTCGGTGGTGCGGGACAGGCCAACTACGCCGCCGCCAACGCGTTCCTCGACGCACTCGCCGTCCACCGCGCCGGCCTCGGCCTGCCGGGGCAGAGCCAGGCCTGGGGCCTGTGGGAACAGGACGACCTCAGTGGTGGCATGGCCTCCGGCCTCGACACCACCGACCGTACGAGACTGGCCAGGCTCGGTGTGGCGCCGCTGCCCGAGGACGAGGCCCTCGCGCTGTTCGACCGAGCGGTCGCCGACCGCGGGCCGCTCGTGGTGCCCACCAAACTGGACCTGCGCCGGGTACGCGAACAAGCGACCGGCGAGGGGATACCGGCGCTGCTGCGCGGGCTCGTGCGTCCGGCGCGGCCCTCGGGTGCCGACGGGACGTTCACCGAGCGTCTGACGGCCCTGGCACCGGACGAGCGCATCGACCTGGCACTCGGACTCGTACGTGACCTGTCCTCCGCCGTCCTCGGCCATGCCTCCGCCGACCGGATCCCTGTCACGCGCGCCTTCCGGGACTTCGGCTTCGACTCGCTCAGCGCACTCGAACTGCGAAACCGTCTGAACAACGCGACCGGACTGCGCCTGCCCGTCGGACTGGTCTTCGACCGCCCCAACCCCACCGAACTGGCCGCCCACCTGGTGGACCAACTGGTGGGAACGGAGCGGCAGGAGGAGTCCGCCGCGCCGACCGCGCCCACGGACGAACCCCTCGCGATCATCGGCATGGCCTGCCGCTACCCCGGAGGCGTCACCAGTCCCGAGGAGCTCTGGGAGCTCACGGCCACCGGCACGGACGGCATCGGCCGCTTCCCGGACGACCGCGGCTGGGACCTCGACGGGCTCTACCACCCCGACCCGGACCACACCGGCACGTCCTACACCCGTGAGGGCGGATTCCTGTACGGGGCGGGCGACTTCGACGCGGGCTTCTTCGGGATCTCGCCGCGTGAGGCGCTGGCGATGGACCCGCAGCAGCGGTTGCTCCTCGAGACCTCCTGGGAAGCCCTCGAACAGGCGGGACTCGACGCGGACGGCCTGCACGGCACCCGCACCGGCGTCTTCGCGGGGCAGGTCTACCACGACTACGCCCCGCCGCTCGACCGGACCCCGGGGCACGTCGAGGGCCTGCTCATGACCGGCAGCGCGGGCAGCGTCCTGTCGGGCCGGGTGGCGTACACGTTGGGTTTCGAGGGTCCCGCGGTGACGGTGGACACGGCGTGCTCGTCGTCGCTGGTGGCGATACACCTGGCGGGCAGGGCGCTGCGGTCGGGCGAGTGCGATCTTGCCCTGGCCGGCGGCGTGACCGTCATGGCCACCCCCGCCCCCTTCGTTCAGTTCGGGCGACAGCGGGGTCTCGCTGCCGACGGCCGGTGCAAGCCCTTCTCGGCCGATGCCGACGGCATCGGGATGTCCGAGGGTGTGGGCGTCCTGGTGCTGGAGCGTCTGTCGGACGCCCGGCGCAACGGGCACCGGGTGTTCGCGGTCGTGCGGGGCAGTGCCATGAACCAGGACGGGGCCAGCAACGGGCTGACGGCGCCTCATGGGCCGGCACAGCAGCGGGTCATCCGGTCGGCGTTGGCGGATGCCGGGCTGGGTGCTTCGGACGTGGACGCGGTCGAGGCGCACGGCACGGGCACTGTCCTCGGGGACCCGATCGAGGCGGAGGCGTTGCTGGCGACGTACGGGCGGGGGCGTGATCCCGAGCGGCCGTTGTGGCTGGGGTCGGTGAAGTCGAACATCGGGCACACGCAGGCCGCCGCCGGTGTGGCGGGTGTCATCAAGATGGTGCAGGCGCTGCGTCACGGCACGTTGCCCGAGTCGTTGCATGCGGCTCTGCCGTCGGGGCATGTCGACTGGGCCTCTGGTGGGGTGCGGTTGTTGGCCGAGGCGCGTGAGTGGTCCGGGGTGGGGCGGGTGCGCCGGGCGGGTGTGTCCTCGTTCGGGATCAGCGGAACCAACGCCCACCTCATCCTCGAAGAGGCACCCGTCCGGGCCGAGATCCTTGAAGAGGCACCGGTCCAGGTCGAGTCGGCCGCGGGACGACGCACCGAACCCGGGGTCGTGCCGTGGGTGATCTCCGCACGCAGCCACCACGCACTGCGCGCGCAGGCCGGTCGGCTGGCTGCCTGTGTCGAGGCCCGGCCCGGCACCTCCGTCACGGATGTCGGCGCCGCCCTCGTGTCGGGGCGGGCGGTGCATGGGCATCGTGCGGTGGTCGCGGGTGGGTCGCGGGAGGAGTTGCTCGATGGGGTGCGGGCTTTGGCCCGGGGTGTGGGTGGTGCGGGTGTGGTGCGGGTGGATGGTGCTGTGGCGCGGACGGTGTTCGTGTTCCCGGGGCAGGGGTCGCAGTGGGTGGGTATGGCGTTGGAGTTGTTGGGGGATGTTCCGGTGTTCGCGGAGCGGTTGGGGGAGTGTGCTGCGGTTCTGGATCCGTATCTGGATGTTCCTCTGTTGGATGCGTTGGGTGATGGGGGGGTTCTGGGTCGGGTGGAGGTGGTGCAGCCCGCGTTGTGGGCTGTGATGGTGTCGTTGGCGGCGGTGTGGGAGTCGTATGGTGTGCGGCCGGCTGCGGTGGTGGGTCATTCGCAGGGTGAGATCGCTGCTGCGGTGGTGGCGGGTGCGTTGAGTCTGGAGGACGGTGCGCGGGTGGTGGCTCTGCGGAGTCGCGCGATCGCCGCCGAGCTCGCCGGCCACGGCGGCATGGCATCCGTAGCAGCCTCCGAGAAGGAAGTGCGCCGGCTCCTGGACGGCATCACGGCCCCCGTGGCCGTCGCCGCGGTCAACGGGCCCACCGCCACCGTCGTCTCAGGATCCCCCGAAGGACTCGACGCGCTTCGTACCCGGTGTGAGCGCGACGGAGTGCGCTACCGCCCCATCCCGGTCGACTACGCCTCACATTCGGCGCAGGTGGACGCGCTGACCGACCGGAT
Source organism: Streptomyces sp. NPDC048565 (assembly GCF_040650935.1). Classification (NCBI taxonomy): domain Bacteria; kingdom Bacillati; phylum Actinomycetota; class Actinomycetes; order Kitasatosporales; family Streptomycetaceae; genus Streptomyces; species Streptomyces sp. NPDC048565. The sequence continues at coordinate 7,611 of NZ_JBEZIH010000007.1, read as the reverse complement.
CCTCGCCGATCTGGCCCCGATCCGGGCGCGCCGGGCGCAGGTGCCGTTCTTCTCGACGGTCACCGCCGACTGGCTCGGCGACGACGTGCCGGACGCCGCCTACTGGGTGCGCAATCTGCGCAGGCCGGTGCGTTTCGAGGAAGCCGTTCGCGCTCTCGCCGCGACGGATGCCGGAGCGTTCGTGGAATGCAGCGCCCACCCGGTGCTGACCACGGCCGTGCAGGACACGCTCGAAGCGGCCGGCCACGAAGCCGCGGTGACCGGAACGCTGCGCCGCGACGACGGAGGGGCGCGACGCCTGTTCGCGTCGTTCGGCGAAGCATTCGCGCACGGAGTACCCGTGGACTGGGCGCGGGCTGTCCCCGCCGCCGACACCGGGCATGTCGATCTGCCCACCTACGCCTTCCAGCGCGAACGCTACTGGTGGGACTCCGACACGCTGCGCAGGCCCGCCGCCGCGCAGGACACCCCGCAGACCGCCGACGACACCGGCTTCTGGGACGCCGTGGAGAGCGAAGACGCCGAAACCCTGGCCGGACTCCTCGACGTCGACGTCGACGCCCTGGACGGCATGCTGCCCGCCCTGCGGACCTGGCGCCGCGACCGTACGGCCACGGCCGCCGTCGACTCCTGGCTCTACCACGTGCGCTGGACCCCCGCCGCCCTGCCCGACACCCCTGCTCTGACCGGCACATGGCTGCTGGCCGTGCCCGCCGACTCCGTCGCGGCCACCGACTGCGCCGACGCCGTCGCCGCCGCCGTACGCGACCACGGTGGTGAGGTCACCACGCTCACCCTGAACGCGAACGCCACACGCGACGACATCGTGGGCCGGCTGCCCGAGGGAACGATCGCCGGCGTGCTGTCCCTGCTGACCGTCGCCGACGGCGCCGCGACGGAGGGCGGTGTCGCGCGCACCGGCCTCATCACGACTGTCGCCCTGCTCCAGGCCCTCGGTGAGGCCGGGACCCACGGCCCCCTGTGGTGCCTGACCCATGACTCCGTCACCGTCGGCCCCCAGGACCTGCGCACCACCCGGGACAACGCCGCCGCGCAGCACATGGTGTGGGGCCTCGGCAGGATCGCGGCCCTGGAACACCCCGAGCGGTTCGGCGGCCTCATCGACCTGCCCGCACGGCCCGACGTACGCACGGGCCGTCTCCTCGCGGCCGTCCTGTCCGGCGAAACAGGCGAGGACCAGGTGGCCCTGCGCCCGTCCGGCGCCCTGGTCCGCCGCCTCTCCCGCACCGGTGCCCCCGGCACCCGCCCGGCGTGGCGGCCACGGGGGACCGTCCTGGTGACCGGCGGCACCGGGGGCCTCGGCGCCCGGGTGGCCCGTCACCTCGCCCGGACAGGCGCCGAGCACCTCCTGCTGGCAAGCCGACGCGGTCCCGACGCGCCGGGCGCCGCCGAGCTGCGGGCGGAGCTGGAGGAGACCGGCGTACGCGTCACCCTTGCCGCCTGCGACGTCGGAGACCGCGAGGCCCTCGCCGCGCTGCTCGCCACGGTGCCCGCCGACCGCCCGCTCACGGCGGTCGTCCACACCGCGGCCGTCCTCGACGACTCCGTCCTCGAACGACTCACCCCCGACCGGATCGACGACGTCCTGCGGGTCAAGGCCGACGGTGCCTGGCACCTGCACGAGCTGACCCAGGACACCGACCTGGACGCCTTCGTGCTCTTCTCCTCCCTGGCCGGCACCCTGGGCGCCTCCGGGCAGGGCAACTACGCCCCCGGCAACGCCTACCTGGACGCCCTCGCCGAGCAACGGCACGCCCTGGGGCTTCCCGCCACCTCGATCGCCTGGAGCATCTGGGACGAGCGGGGCATGGCGGGTATGGGCGACATCGAGGCCAGTGCCGGCCGCCACGGTCTGCCCGTGATGGACCCCGACCTGGCCACCGCCGCCCTGCTCGCGGTGGCCGGTGACTCCGAGCCGACCGTCCTGGTCGCGGACGTGGAGTGGGACAGGTTCCACACCGCCTACACCGCGACCCGCCCCAGCCCGTTCCTCGCCGGCCTTCCGGAGATACGACAGCTCACCGCCGAAGCCCCCCGGCCGGCGGCGGGCACCGACGGCCTCGCCACACGCATCACCGCCCTGGGCGACCGGACCGGACAACAGGCCGCCCTGCTCGCCCTCGTACGCGAACAGGCCGCCGAGGTCCTCGGCCACACCGGCCCGGACGCCGTCGATCCCACGACCGCATACCGGGATCTCGGCTTCGACTCCGTCACCGCCGTCGAGCTGCGCAACCGGCTGAACAACGTGACCGGACTGCGCCTGGCCCCCACCATCGTCTTCGATCACCCCAACGCCCGTGCCCTCGCGGCCCACCTGCGCGACCAACTCGTCGGCGGCGGAGACACGGGCCCTGCCCCGGCGCCCGCACCCGTCCCGGTCACGGCGCACGAGGACGACCCGATCGCCGTCGTCGGCATGAGCTGCCGCTTCCCCGGGGACGTCCGCTCTCCGCAGGACCTGTGGCACCTGCTCCGCGACGGTGGCGACGCCATCACCCCGTTCCCCGTCGACCGGGGCTGGGACCTCGACGCACTCCGCGGGACCCACCCCGGTGGCGGCACCGGCACGTCGAGCACCCACGAGGGCGGATTCCTCGACGGGGCGGCGGACTTCGACGCGGAGTTCTTCGGGATCTCGCCGCGTGAGGCGCTGGCGATGGACCCGCAGCAGCGGTTGCTCCTCGAGACCTCCTGGGAAGCCCTCGAACAGGCGGGACTCGACCCCACCAGCCTGAACGGGACCCGGACCGGCGTGTTCGCCGGCACCAACGGCGGCGACTACCTCGCCGTCGGCCCCGAAGTCCCCGAGGGGACCGCCGGATACGTGGCCACGGGCAACATCGGCAGCGTGCTCTCGGGCCGTGTCGCCTACACCCTCGGGCTGGAGGGGCCGGCCCTGACCGTGGACACGGCCTGCTCGTCCTCGCTCGTCGCGCTGCATCTGGCCGTGCGTTCGCTCCGCCAGGGCGAGTGCGACCTCGCCCTCACCGGCGGCGTCACCGTCATGTCCACCCCGGGCATCTTCACCGAGTTCACCCGGCAGGGCGGCCTCGCCCCCGACGGTCGCAGCAAGGCGTTCGGATCGGGCGCGGACGGTGCCGGGTTCGCGGAAGGCGTCGGGGTCCTCGTCGTCGAACGTCTGTCGGACGCCCGGCGTAACGGGCATCGGGTGCTCGCGGTCGTGCGGGGCAGCGCCATCAACCAGGACGGTGCGTCGAACGGCTTGTCCGCTCCGAGTGGTCCCGCTCAGCAGCGGGTGATCCGTGCGGCGTTGGCGGATGCGGGTCTTGACGTGTCGGATGTGGACGTGGTGGAGGCGCACGGTACGGGGACGCGGTTGGGTGATCCGATCGAGGCCGGGGCGTTGCTGGCGACGTACGGGCAGGGGCGTGATCCCGAGCGGCCGTTGTGGCTGGGGTCGGTGAAGTCGAACATCGGGCACACCCAGGCCGCCGCCGGCGTCGCAGGCGTCATCAAGAGCGTTCTCGCCCTGCGGCACGGTGTCCTTCCCCGGACCTTGCACGCCGACGAGCCCTCCGCGCACCTCGACTGGTCCGCCGGCACCGTCGCCCTCCTCAGCGAGCCGCGCGACTGGCCCGAGACGGGACGACCCCGGCGCGCCGGGGTCTCCTCGTTCGGAGTCAGCGGCACGAACGCCCACGTCATCCTGGAACAGGGCCCGGACACCGAGACCCACGACGACACCTTCGACCCTGACGCCGCGACCGGACTCCGTCCCGACGGCGCGACCGGACCCTGGACCCTGTCGGCGCGGTCCGACGCGGCCCTGCGTGACCAGGCCCGGCGTCTGCTGCCGTTGGTGGAAGACGCCACCGGGCCCACCCGGGCCGACGACATCGGCCACGCCCTCGCGACCACCCGCGCCGTACTCGGTCACCGGGCCGTCCTCCTCGGTGCGAACGGCACCGGACCGGCACGCGCGCTGACCGACCTCGCGGAGGGCCGGCAGACGCCCGCCGTCGTCCGTGGCACCGTCACCACCTCCGACGACCGCGTCGTCTTCGTGTTCCCGGGGCAGGGGTCGCAGTGGGTGGGTATGGCGTTGGAGTTGGTGGGGGATGTTCCGGTGTTCGCGGAGCGGTTGGGGGAGTGTGCTGCGGTTCTGGATCCGTATCTGGATGTTCCTCTGTTGGATGCGTTGGGTGATGGGGAGGCTTTGGGTCGGGTGGAGGTGGTGCAGCCCGCGTTGTGGGCTGTGATGGTGTCGTTGGCGGCGGTGTGGGAGTCGTACGGTGTGCGGCCGGCTGCGGTGGTGGGTCATTCGCAGGGTGAGATCGCTGCTGCGGTGGTGGCGGGTGCGTTGAGTCTGGAGGACGGTGCGCGGGTGGTGGCTCTGCGCAGTCGCGCGATCGCCGCCGAACTCGCCGGCCACGGCGGCATGGCATCCGTGGAACGGCCGCTCGCGGAAATGGACCAGCTGCTCGCCCCGTACGAGGGCGAGGTGACGGTCGCCGCCGTGAACAGCCCGGCCACGACCGTGGTTTCCGGCAGCACGGAGGCGCTCGATCTTCTGATGGCGGACTGCGAGCCCCAGGGCATTCGCGTCCGCCGCATCCCCGTCGACTACGCCTCCCACTGCGCCCAGGTCGAGAACATCCGCACCCAGGTCGAGAAGGCGGCTGCCGCTGTGGTGCCACGCCCGGGACGGGTGCCGTTCTTCTCCACCGTGACCGGAGGCGAGCTCGGCCATACGGAACTGGACGGTGCGTACTGGTACCGCAATCTGCGGTCCACCGTCCGCTTCGAGGAGACCGTACGGGCCCTGCTCGACGCGGGATTCCGCAGGTTCGTCGAGACGAGCGCGCACCCCGTGCTCACCACCGCCGTTCAGATCACCGCCGAGGACCACGGGCCGGCCGCGACCGCCACGGGCACACTGCGCCGCGACGACGGCGGCCGGGCGCGCCTGCTGCGGTCGCTCGCCGAGGCCTTCGTGGCCGGCGTCCCGGTGCGGTGGGACCGCGCGTACGACGACCGCCCGGTCCGGCGGGTCGAGCTCCCCACGTACGCCTTCCAGCGGAAGCGGTACTGGGTGGCCGACAGCGGCACCGTACGTCGCGGTCCGCAGGGGCACCAGGACGGCATGGAGAGCACGGGGCACGCGCTGCTCGGCAGTGCGGTGTCCCTGCCCGGGACCGGTGGAGTGCTGTTCACCGGGCGCCTGTCACTGCGGGAACAGCCCTGGCTGCGCGACCACGCCGTACGCGGCCGCGTGCTGGTGCCCGGCACGGCGCTGCTGGACATGGTCCTGCGCGCCGGGGACGCGGTCGGCTGCGACCGGGTCGAGGAACTGACCCTGGAGACCCCGCTGCTCCTGGAGGCGACCCGGCCGGTCCAGGTGCAGGTGCTGGTGGCCGGGGCGGCGGAGGACGGCAGCCGTGCGGTGGATGTCCATGCCCGCCTCCAGGGCTCCTCGTCCCAGGAAGGGGACTGGGTCCGGCATGCGCGTGCGAGGTTGGTGAGCGGTACCGGGCACGTGGCCCGCACCGGCCCGGACGTCTGGCCGCCCGCCGGCGCGCGACACGTGGACATCACGGGACTCCACGAGCGACTGGACGGGCAAGGCCTCACGTACGGACCGCAGTTCCAGGGCCTCACCAAGGTGTGGCGCGGGCCCGAGGGCGAACTGTTCGCCGAGGCCTCCCTTCCGGAGGGGGACGGGACGGGCTTCGGGATCCATCCCGCGCTCCTGGACGCCGCCCTCCACGCCTGGCCGGCCTGCGCGGACGACGAGCACATCAGCCGGCTGCCCTTCGTCTGGACCGGCGTCACGCTGCACGCCACCGGTGCGACACGGCTGCGGGTGACGCTCACGCCGACCGCGGAGGGTGCCTTCTCGGTACGGGCCACGGACAGCGCGGGGCTGCCGGTCCTGTCCGCCGACGGACTGCTGACCCGTCCGCTCGACGAGACGCGTCTGCCCGCGACGCCCGATGAGGGCGCCGCCGCCGCATACCGGGTGGCCTGGACCCTCGTACCGGCGTCGGAGCAGGACGTGGCACCCCTGGGTGTCTCGGTGCTCGGTGAGACGTACCCCGGACTGCCCGAACCGGATCCCGCCTACGGTCGGGGCGGCGACCTGGCGGCACTGGAGGAACACCTGACCCGGGGGGCGCTTCCGGCCCCCGGACACGTTCTCGTGGACCTGCGGACCGTGCCGCTCCCGGACAGCGTCGAGGGCACGGCCGCAGCCGCCGAACATACCGCCCTGCACGCGTTGCAGCTCGTGCAGCAGTGGCTGGCCGGCGAGCGGTTCACGGAGTCCAGGCTGGTCCTCGTCACCGGCGGAGCGGTCCAGGTCCACGACGGCGAACGCATGGACCACCTCGCGGGCTCACCCGTATGGGGCCTGGTGCGCTCGGCGCAGACGGAGCATCCCGGACGTTTCGTCCTCCTGGACGTACTCGATCACTCCCCGGCGTCCTCCGAATCGGTGCTGCGAGCCCTGACGGTGGGTGAACCCCAGCTCGCGGTCCGGGGCGACGACGTGTTCGCCCCTCGACTGGTGCGTGGCGACGTACCGCCGGCGCCGGACCACGGCCTCGCCCCGGCACGGGAGCACGACGACTCCACCTCGGGGCACGGCGAGGGACCGGCCGGGGAGCGACTCACGCACGCCGGGAACGGCACGCTGGAAGGGATCGTCTGGGGGCCGGCGCCTGAGGACGACGGAGACCGCACTCCGGGCGAGCGCGAGGTGCGGATCGAGGTCCGCGCCGTCGGGCTCAACTTCCGGGACGTCCTGATCCCCCTGGGCATGTATCCGGACGCGGAGAACGCGCTGATGGGCAGTGAGGGTGCCGGTGTGGTCGTCGAGGTCGGTTCCGCTGTGACGGGCGTGGCGGTGGGCGACCGGGTCATGGGCGTCTGGCAGGACGCGTTCCGGTCCTCCGTCGTGGTGGATGAGCGGGTGGTGGTGGGGGTTCCGGTGGGGTGGTCGTTCGTTGAGGCTGCTTCGGTGCCGGTGGCGTTCGTGACGGCGTTCTACGCGTTGGTGGATGTGGCGGGTGTGCGGTCGGGTGAGTCGGTGTTGGTGCATGCGGCCGCGGGTGGTGTGGGGATGGCTGCGGTGCAGTTGGCCCGGTGGTTGGGTGCTGAGGTGTGTGCGACGGCGAGTGAGTCGAAGTGGTCGGTGGTGCGGGGGTTGGGTGTGTCTGGGGATCGGATTGCTTCGTCGCGGTCGGTGGGGTTCGCGGAGGTGTTCCGGTCGGGTGTGGATGTGGTGGTGGATTCTCTGGCGGGGGAGTTGGTGGATGCGTCGTTGGGGTTGGTGCGTCCGGGGGGCCGGTTCGTGGAGTTGGGCAAGGCGGATGTGCGGGATCCGGGTGAGGTCGCCGCTGCCTACGAGGGTGTGAAGTACCGGGCGTTCGATCTGGCGGAGGTGGCGCCCGAGCGGCTGGGGGAGATGCTGCGTGAGGTGGTGGGGTTGTTCGAGGCCGGTGCGCTGGAGCTGCTGCCGAGGCGGGAATGGGATGTGCGGCGGGCTGGTGAGGCGTTCGGGTTGATGGGTCGGGCGGGGCATGTGGGGAAGTTGGTGTTGGGTGTTCCGGCCGTCGCTTCTTCGGA